>DATASP010000181.1:0-19347 GCA_036269155.1 Candidatus Udaeobacter sp. | reverse complement strand
ATTGCTCGCACTCGCTCAGGCATCGCCACGGCCGTTGCATAAGCGTAAGGCGCGCCGCCGGAGATCGCGAGCATTCGAAAGTCGCAGATAGCGAGGTGAGCAGTGATTCGTTCCACGAGCCGCGGCCAATCGGTTAACTTGCGATCCGGCTGCAAACTAGAACCACTAATACCCGGTCGATCGGGTGAAATGATGCGAATACCAAGATCGCGCGCCGGGTCGTCTGTAAGTCGCGCCATAATTCGTGAGCTCGGCCATCCGTGACAAAATATCACCGGCTCTCCGTTCGCGTTGCCGTATTCTTCAAAAGCGATGACGGCACCGTTCTCGAGTTGGATCAAATTTTCGCGAAGCATATCTCCAGAGAATGGCTGGCCATTTTTTACCGCTTGTATTGCAAGCCTCCAATCTGTAGTCCAAAGTGTAATGCGAACAGGACGCCATCGCCTTTCGAAGTATTGGTTATGAATGATTACTCACAACCTCGCCCGGGAAAAATCGAGGTGCACGGCAACGGCCTTGGCGCGCCATCGCCGGAACAAGTGGAAAAACGCGCGAGGGAAATCGCGATGATCGACGAGCGTAATCCCGATGAATTCACAGACACAGATTGGAGACAGGCCCGCCGCGAATTGATGGGCACAGAAACCAATTCACCCCCTGAGGAAACACCCGATAATGCCGATCTGACTGAAGAATGGACTGTGGTCGCGAGTTCCAAGGGGCATCGCCAGCCGCGTCCTGGCACTGATGAAGAGGAAACCGTTGGCGAGCATCTCGTGATCGATGGTCTCGAGGAGGCGGCTCACGACCAGATGCTCGAAGCGCGCCGGGAAGAACTCGAACAAGAGGGAGAAATTCTTTGAGTCCGGCCTCAGTCGAGGCCGCGACCGAAATGAGTGCGGCCGAACGACCTTATTTGCATTCCGGCTCAGGGCGTGTTGAACGCTTGCTTGCTCGTTTCCATCAAGTCAGAAATTTCACCAACGCACTATGTACGGGTCTCGAACCAGAAGATTGCGTTGTGCAATCGATGCCCGACGTCAGCCCGACCAAGTGGCACCTCTCTCACACGACCTGGTTTTTCGAGACATTCATCCTGAAAAAGTTTGTTCCGGGATATCGCCCAGAAATTCCGGAGTACGCTTATCTCTTCAATTCCTACTACAATGCGGCGGGTGACATGCACCGGCGCGATCTGCGCGGATTGATTTCCCGCCCAACAGTAACGGAAGCCCAGCGCTATCGCGCTTCGATCGATTCGCACGTCGAGAATCTGCTTTTCGATGCCGATGAGAAATTGCTCGATGATATCGAACCGATTCTCGTCCTGGGCAGGCATCATGAGCAACAACATCAGGAATTGCTCATCACGGATATCAAGCACGTGTTCGCGCAGAATCCGCTCTACCCTATTTTTCGAGCAGGCAGGGCGCGTCACTCCGCGCGCGCCGAAGAACTGACGTCAACCCCGAGGCGTCGGGATCCCTACCGTTTCGTCGATTTCGAGGAAGCGACCGTAGCGATTGGCCATGATGGCCGTGGCTTCGCCTACGACAACGAAGGGCCGCGGCATCAAGCGCTGACTCCCGCATTTTCGCTGGCCTCGCGGCCAGTAACGAACGGCGAGTACATCGCATTCATCGAAGACAACGGTTACCGGCGACCCGAGTTCTGGCTGTCGCTCGGATGGATGACAGTAAACGAACAACGCTGGCAAGCGCCGCTTTACTGGACCAAACACGATGGCGCCTGGTGGCATTTCACGTTATCAGGTTTTCGCCCCGTCGATGGATCCGAGCCGGTGACGCATGTGAGTTATTTCGAAGCCGACGCGTACGCGAACTGGGCGGGCGTGCGTCTCCCGACAGAATTTGAGTGGGAACGCGCTGCACTGGATGATCCGATCGATGGAAATTTCGTCGAAGACGAGTTGTTCCATCCGGCACCGACGGCTGTAGCGTCGACTGTCTCGCCGGAGAAAACCGCGCAAAATGAAGCTCTTCACCAGATGTTTGGGGACGTCTGGGAATGGACGCGCAGCGCCTACTCGCCGTATCCTGGTTACCGCGCGGTGCCAGGCGCGCTCGGCGAATACAACGGAAAGTTCATGTGTAACCAGTACGTCTTGCGGGGCGGTTCCTGCGCGACCTCGCGCAGTCACATTCGCCGCACCTATCGCAATTTCTTTCAGCCGGAAAAACGCTGGCAGTTTACAGGAATCAGACTCGCACGCGACCCAGAATGAATCGGTAGGGCGCGACCGCCGAGCGCGCCGTTCCCAATCTCACAATGGCCGGAGATTCCTTAACCGCCCCGCAGCAGATTTCCACGCTGGAGTCGTCGGATTTTCTTGCCGACGTTATTGCCGGATTTTCCAGCAGTCCGCGTACACTTCCATGCAAATATTTCTATGACGAGCGAGGGGCGGCGTTGTTCCAAAAGATTTGCGAGCTGCCAGAATATTACATCACCCGCGCCGAGATCGACATTCTGGATCGAAATCGCACGGAGATTGCGTCGCATCTCGGACCGAATATCGGACTGATCGGACTCGGCACCGGCGCCGGCACTAAAACCCGCATTCTGATCGAGTCGCTAAAGAATCCAGCTGTTTACATCCCTGTTGATATCTCGGAAAAGCAATTGCGGGAATCGACCGCTCTTTTCCAGAAGATTTTTCCCGACATGGAAATTCTGCCCGTTTGTGCCGACTACCTGCAGCCCGTGGTGTTGCCTACACCGAGTCACACAGCTGCGCGCAATATTGTTTATTTTCCGGGATCGACCATCGGCAACTTTGAACCCGGTGAAGCCACAGAATTCCTGAGTCGCGTTGCCAATGTTTGCAGGGAAAATGGCGGACTGCTCATCGGCGTTGACTTAAAAAAAGATCAGCGTGTGCTGGAAGCCGCTTACAACGACAAGGCCGGCGTCACTGCGCAGTTCAATTTGAATCTGCTGCAGCGCGTGAACCGCGAGTTGGGCGCAGATTTCGATCTGGATCAATGGCGGCACCGCGCGATCTACAATTCAAGCGCGGGCCGCATCGAAATGTATCTCTTCAGCGACATTGATCAGTTTGTTCATTTTGACGAACACAAGTTCCATTTCCGCCGAGGCGAAAAGATCACCACCGAGTATTCCTACAAATACGCGCCGGAAGAATTTGCGGCGCTCGCCGGCAAAGTCGGATTCGAGTTTGTTCGAATGTGGACTGACGATGCGCGTTTGTTTGGCGTTCTTTATTTTGTAACCACAACGTGACGCAGACAATCCTGTCTGCGTTCAGGTGTGTTTGCAGACCAGGAACTTGCAGGCAGGATTGCCTGCATCACTCGTCAGTATGAGGGCGCTGATCCGACTGATCGATGCAAGCAAACGCTACGGGGATGCCGCCGCGTTGCATCCGACCAATCTCTCGATCGAACGCGGCAAAACTACTGTTGTGATCGGCCCGAGCGGCTGCGGAAAATCGACTTTGCTGCGGTTGATCATTGGCTTAATCGAGCCGGATTCCGGCTCAATCGAGTTCGACGGCGCATCGATTACCGCGGATAACGTCGCCGCTCTTCGCCGCAGGATCGGTTATGTGATCCAAGAGGGCGGCCTGTTCCCGCATCTAACCGCGCGCGGTAATGTCCTCTTAATGGCGAGGCACGTTGGAAAATCCCAGGAGGAAATGCAAAGCAGGCTTTTGGAATTATGCGAACTAACAAGATTTTCCGAGAATCTGCTCCCGCGATATCCGGCTGAACTTTCCGGTGGTCAGCGACAGCGCGTCAGTTTGATGCGCGCTTTGATGCTTTCTCCGCAATTGCTATTGCTCGACGAACCGCTCGGCGCATTGGATCCGCTCGTACGCGCTGCGCTGCAAAAGGATCTTAAGGAAATTTTCGCGCGTTTACAGCAGACGGTGCTATTCGTCACTCACGACTTAGCGGAGGCCATTTATTTCGGCGACGAAATTGTGCTCATGAATGGAGGCCGCATCGTGCAAAAAGGTTCGGTAACAGATCTTCGCGAAAAACCGGCCGACCCATTCGTTTTGGAATTCATTAACGCCCAACGCGCAGTCGCCCTCACATGAATTCCGTTCGCACCTTGCTGGTAGCGCGCGCCCGCCGGGCGCGCCGCGCAGGTTCGCTCTGCAAGCCATCGCTCCCAATTGTTCTATTTTTCACAGTTCTATTCTCTGCAAACGCGCAGCCCATCATCATCGGTTCCAAAAAGTTCACCGAGTCTTATGTACTGGGGGAAATCGCCAAGCGCACCCTCACCGATGCCGGAATCCCAGCAGAACATCGCCAGGGGATGGGCGGCACCATCATTCTCTGGGAAGCGCTGCGTGGCGGACAAATCGATGCCTATCCGGAATACACCGGGACAATTGCGCAGGAGATCCTAAAGAGCGATCGATTGTTATCGCTCGGCCAAATCCGCGATTCGCTTGCAAAATTTGGTGTGGCCATGACGGAGCCGCTCGGGTTTAACAACACCTACGCTCTGGTGATGCGACGCAGTGAAGCGCAACAACTCGGCATACGAACCATCAGCGACCTGCGAAAACACCCCGAATTGAAGATCGGGCTCACCCACGAATTCCTGGACCGGCAGGACGGCTGGCAACCGTTGCGCGAGCGTTACACGCTGCCTCAGCGAAACGTCATCGGCATCGAACACGCGCTTGGTTACAGCGCGCTTGCAAACGGCTCAATTAACGTAAAAGACGCCTACTCCACCGATGCGAAGATAGAACAAAACGATCTCGTCGTTCTCGAAGACGACCTTCAATTCTTTCCAAAGTATGAGGCAGTCCTTTTATTTCGATTGTCCATGCCCGCGAATGCAATCGAAGTACTTCGTCGTTTGGAAGGAACTCTGGATGAGAAACGTATGGTTCGCCTCAATGCGGAAGCGGAGCGCACCAAAAATTACACGAGAGCGGCAAACTTGTATTTTGAACGCGGCGCAGGATCGGGCAATACCGCGGGTGAATCGTTCCCGCAGAAACTCGCGCGCTGGACACTTCGCCATCTGCAGCTGGCTGGATTTTCTCTAGTGCTTTCGGTGATCTTCGGCATTCCGCTTGGCATCGTTGCCAGTCGCGGTGGAGCAATTGGGCAGGCTATTCTTGGTTTTGCAAGCATCGTGCAAACAATTCCATCACTCGCTTTGCTCGCTTTGCTTGTGCCTGTTCCCTTTTTCGGAATCAGCATCCGCACGGCCATTGCCGCGCTTTTTCTCTACGGATTGCTGCCAATCGTGCGGAACACTGCAAGCGGTCTGCAGGATATCCCGCGATCGCTGCGCGAATCGGCCATCGCATTGGGACTCAGCCCAACCAGGCGGCTCTGGGAAATTTATCTACCGATGGCGTCCCGTTCGATTTTATCCGGAATCAAGACCAGCGCGGTGATCAATGTCGGGACGGCCACGTTGGCGGCGCTAATCGGAGCCGGAGGCTTGGGCGAGCCAATTTTGAGCGGCCTTAACTTGAATGATCATGTAACAATCCTGGAAGGCGCGATCCCGGCAGCCCTCCTCGCGCTGCTGGTCCAATGGTTTTTCGATTTGCTTGATCGTGTTCTGATTCCAAAAGGGCTGCGAATCTAGGTGAATGGTAGGGCGCGACCGCCGGGCGCGCCGACGACGGACGGCTCGGCGATCCGTCCCTACCAATTTCATCGATTCCAAAAAGGGATGTAAGATAGCGAATGGCGATCGTGTCAATCAATCCCGCCACGGGCGAAAAGTTGCAGGAGTTTTCTGCTTTCGACGACACGGAAATCGAGAAACGGCTGAATCTCGCCGAAAAGGCATTCAGAAAAAATCGGCGAACTACGTTCACCGAGCGTTCAGTGCTTTTGGAAGGCACAGCGGAGTTGCTATTCCAGGAAAAGAAAAAATTCGCTGAGATCATCACGCTCGAGATGGGAAAGTTGTTTCGCGATTCGGTAGCAGAAATCGAAAAATGTGCGCGCGGGTGCCAATTTTACGCCGAGAACGGCGAGCGATTTTTGGAGGACGAGGCAGCGCAGACCGACGCCGCTGAGAGTTACGTGCAGTACCAACCGCTCGGACCGGTGCTCGCCATCATGCCGTGGAATTTTCCTTTCTGGCAGGTATTTCGATTTGCCGCGCCGGCGCTAATGGCAGGCAATGTTGGTTTGCTGAAACATGCATCGAACGTTCCGCAATGCGCGCTGGCAATTGAACAAATCTTTTGCCGGGCCGGATTCGACGAGGGCGTGTTCCAAACGTTGCTAATCGAACCGGAGCAGACTGAAAAGATAATCGTCGATTCCCGCGTGAAAGCGGTAACGCTGACTGGCAGCGAAAGAGCCGGGAGCGCAGTGGCGAGCACCGCCGCGCGAGAGATCAAAAAAAGCGTGCTCGAGCTCGGCGGAAGCGATGCGTTCATTGTGATGCCGAGCGCGGACTTCGAGCGTGCGTTGAGCACAGCAGTCAAAGCGCGCACCATCAATGCCGGGCAGTCGTGCATCGCAGCGAAACGATTTCTCATCTCGGACAAAATTTACGATGAGTTTCTCAGTCAATTCGTCGATCGCATGCGCGCACTGAAGGTCGGCGATCCTATGGACGACGAGACTGAGCTCGGTCCACTCGCGACCGAACACATCCTGCAAGGCGTGCACGATCAGGTCCAGAAATCGATTGCTGCAGGCGCAAAACTGTTGACTGGCGGCAATCGGATTCACGGCCCCGGATTCTTTTACGAGCCGACTGTTCTTGTAGATGTGCCGAAAGAATCCCCTGCGTACCGCGAAGAAGTATTCGGCCCGGTCGCGTCTATTTTCCGCGTCCGCGATGCAGCCGATGCGATCGAAGTGGCAAATGACACCACATTCGGTCTAGCAGCCAGTGCGTGGACGAATGATCCCCAAGAGCGCAGACTGTTTACGTCGGAGTTGGATACTGGCATGGTTTTCATCAACGCGATGGTCGCTTCCGACCCCCGCCTGCCATTCGGCGGAGTAAAACGCTCCGGTTTTGGCCGCGAGCTCGGCTCCGCCGGAACACGCGAGTTCACAAACACCAAGACAATTTGGATTTCGTGAGAGATGGGCTCGAATCAATGATTCACCAACTCCAGGAAACGCCACCGTAAAAGGAGCGCCCGTCGCCAGGATGAAAAATCTCAGGATTCGGTTCCGTGCGTGCGTCGGCGATCACATCGATGGAGGCCGCGTAGTGCTGATTTGTCAGGTTTCTGCAATCGATAAAGACTGAGAGCCCGTTCGTCCGTCGAAATCCGGCACGGAAACCAAGCAGCACATAACTATCCGCAAAGAGCGTGTTCGCCTCATCAACTGGATAGCGCGAGAGGTTACACTGCAGGTTTGGACCCACATAGAAACCAGACGGGCTCTCGTAAAGCAATTGCGCTTCATAAACATGAATCGGAATTCCCGGGAGCCGATTATCGCCGTAAACAGCGTTCTGATCTAAATGGAAATCGTTGAGCGTGTAGCTCTGATCGAGTGACAAACGATCGCCTGAGCGATTCGACTGTTTTATCAGGATATCCCGAAGCAACTCAACTTCCAGGCTTGCCTCGATTCCCTGGTGATTTGTGCGCGGCACGTTCCTGGTGCCAATATCGTTCCCGAAGGCATCATTGACTTCGAGTAATTCATTACGAAACCATGAGCGATAAAGCGATAACTCCCACTCAAACCGCGAATACTCTCCACGAGTTCCGACTTCGACGGTCCAGGCATGTTGCGACGACAGCGGCGTGTAAACAACGCTGGAATTCGGGCCTTCATCAAAATCGACCAAATTGTCCAGCGAAGGCGGCTGCCAACTGCGACTGAAATTTACAAATGCCTGTGTCTGGCGATTGATTTCGTAAATCGCGCCCAGCTTGGGATTGAATCCCCAAAAATTCTGCCGATTTGATTGATTTCCTGCCTCGTCGCTCAAGAACTCATCCTTGAAATGACGCTCCGCGAAAATCGCCTGCGCTCCGGCGAGGATCGATAACCGTGACGTGAGATACAACTGGTCCTCGAGATAGGCTGGAACATTTATCGAACTGCCAATGCCTCGCGCAGTCGTTGCGCCCGGGTGTCCGAAAATATTTTAGTAATTTTGGGTGGGCTCGTCTTCGTATTGCGGGCTCAGGCCAATTGTAAGAATATTTCGTCGGCCAAAGAGTTCGTGACGGCTAACGAAATTCAGTGTCCCGCCAAAATTGTCCGAATAAAACTGCTCGATCCCCAGCCGAAAATCGGGCGAAAAGAATCCGCGCTTCTCCAGATCGTGATGGAACCAGTACGCACCGACATCAACCTCAATCTCTTCAGTTCGAATGCTTAGCTTGTCCGCCAGGCGCACGTTCGATAACTCCTTGTTCCAATCCTGGGCTATCGCCAGCGGATTAGCCTGCGAGGGATCGTCTTCCATTTGTGACTTGGTCAAACCGCCAGGCAGATTCCGATTAGTCCGGTCCACCGTAAGATAAAATCGATTCTCGACCTGGTCGTTAAACTTGTAACCGAGATCGGCAAAAAGGATTTCTGTGTCCTCGCGGCTATGCTCTCGAAAGCCCTCGCGCGATCGGAAACCAATCGCACCAAATTCATCGAACTTCCCTTGGACCGCGCCGCCGCTCATGTCGCCACGGAAGAAGCCATAACTCCCCCCTTCAAGCCGGACTTGAAATGGCGCCGCACTGTATCCGGTGAGCGGCACGAGATTGATTGCCCCGCCAAGTGTCAGCGCGCCGTATTTAAATGCATCGGCGCCTCGAAAGACTTCCGCGTGGCTGAGCGCGGCAACATCAAGATCCTCGAGAGTTACCTCGCCATCCCCCTGGTTGAAGTTCAAGCCGTCCATTAAAAACATCACACCGAGTGGCTCCTCTTCAGACGTGATTCCAGAGCCTCGAATTGAAATCTTGGAAACTTCGGCGCCGTTTTCTGATTGAAGGAAAACGCCTGGGGTTCGTTGCAGCAAATCTTCGAAGTTTGACGCTCGTCCGAGTTCCATATCATCGGTCGTCTTGACTGTGAAGGCTCCCGGAAGTGCCTTCTCCTGCTCCGCAGATTCCTCGGGGGAAACCGAAATAAGCGACCCGGTCGCTTCTCCCGTGACGGTCACTGTCTCGGTTTCCGCCGAATTATTTGAAGTATTGGCGGCCTGCGACTCTTGAATTGCGATGACTGAAACTGCTGTGATCGCAAGAACGCTCCAACCTCGCCACATCAAGTCCGATCAATCGCTCACCGGATGTTGTTTCACAAATCGCCAACCGGTTGCCTGGTAACCGAGCGCCTCGTAAAACTGATGGGCCGCTTTGCGCTCGAATCGCGTTGTTAGACTGATTCGCGCAATTCTTCTTTCTGCGAAGTCTCTCTCTGCTGCTGCAATCAGCGCGCGACCGATGCCGCCGCGCCGCTGCTTTTTCGAAACCACCAGCGCGATAATTTTTCCTGGCGGATTGTTATGCTCGTAGCTGGGATGCGTTAGCGTGCCGATCATCCCGCAAACGGTGTTGTCGATCTCGGCGACAAATGTGCGGAAGCGACCATCGCGCAATATTGGTTTTAAGCGCTGACGCATTTCGGCATTTGTTGTTTCGTAGCCAAGCTCGCACATCAGCGCCGCGAGCGACGATGCGTCGCTCAGTTTTGCGTCGCGAATTGTGATAGGCACAATGAACCGTCGCCGTCAATCGTTCGACCGGTAATCCCTCAGGCGCGGCAATAACTGCTCGAGAATTGTCGCGACCGATTCATCGACGGTTTGTTCGTCTGTGCGCACCACGATTTCCGGGTCGTCCGGCGCTTCGTAGGGCGCGTCAATTCCGGTGAAATCGCGGATCTCACCAGCTCGCGCTTTCTTGTAGAGATTTTTGGGGTCCCGTGCTTCGCAAACTTCCAGCGGCGCATCAACAAAAACTTCGATAAACTCCGCGTTACCCTCCAGCGCAATCTCGCGCGCACGGCGGCGATCCATTCGATAAGGCGAGATGAAGGCGGTGATCACCACGGTGCCGGCGTCCGCCATGAGTTTGGCGACTTCGCTTACACGGCGGATATTTTCTACGCGGTCGTCCGGCGAGAACCCGAGATTCGAGTTCAAGCCGTGACGGATATTGTCGCCGTCGAGCACGTAAGTATTCATGCCGCGATGGAACAGGTCGCGCTCGATTGATTGCGCAATGGTCGATTTCCCAGCGCCCGAAAGACCCGTCAACCAAACAACCGCTCCCCGATGGCCGGTACGTACTGCGCGTTCGCGAGCCGTAATTTTTTCCTCCGTCCAGAAAATATTTTTGCTCTTTGCGACGGTTCGATCCGTGTAAATGCCGCCGAAAATTGTGCCACCACCGCAGATTTGGCCGTCGTCGATGATAACAAAGCGTCCCAGATTCGGAATCCGGTCGTGATTATCTATGACGAGTGGCGCGCGCGTTTGAATTGTAACTCTGCCAATCTCGTTTCTCTCCAATTGTTCGCGTCCGTCGCTGGTTGTCTCGAGTGTGGACGAATCCGTTACCTGCTCGATTGAAACGATCTGACATTTGACCTGCTGCGTGGCGAGACGCAGCTCATAAAGATGTCCCACCCGCATCGGGTCGCGCACGATCCAGAACAAGTCCGCATGAAAGCGATTTGTCTCCACCGGTGTTTCGTTCTGGTGCGATGCCACATAGCCGCGCTCGACAAAAATCTGTTCGGCCAGGGTAATGCCGATCGAATCGTCGGCTACCCAGAAAGCGTTCGGCGTTGCGGGCGCGTTCCAACGCTCTATGGCAGCGACCACTGACGACTTATTTGCCGGCGAAAATACCAGTTGATCCCCCACCCTGAGAGTCCCGGTCTCGATCCGGCCTGCAATGATCCGCCGCCCGTCAAAGCGATACACGTCCTGCACACAAAAGCGCAGTGGTAGATCGGCATCGCGTTTTTGCGGTTCCAACAGGTCGAGAGCTTCGAGAACATTCGCGGCGCAGTACCACTTCATTTTCATAGTCGCCGTTGCGACGTTCTCGCCCTGCTTGGCCGACGCCGGGATAAATATCCGCGCATCCAATCCGAGATCCTTAAGAAATTTTCGATACCCCTGTTCGATCTCATGGAATCTCTTTTCCGAATAATCGACGAGGTCCATTTTGTTCACGACCACAATCACCTGCTTAATGCCAAGCATGCCGAGCAGATAAGCGTGGCGTCGGCTCTGTTCACGCACGCCTTCGTCCGCGTCGATTACGAGGATCGCTGCGTCTGCCCTCGACGCGCCGGTGATCATGTTCTTTAAGAATTCCTTATGGCCCGGCGCATCGATGATGGCGTAACGGCGGCGCGCTGTTCGAAAGGAAATCTCGGTCGTATCGATGGTGACGTTTTGCTTTTGCTCCTCGAGCAGTGCATCGAGCAGGAACGCGAATTCAAACTCCATGCCTTCTGCCGCGCAGGCCTTTTTTATCTCCTCGATCTTGCCTTCGGGCAGCGAGCCGGTGTCATGCAGGGTCCGCCCAATCAGCGTCGACTTGCCATGGTCAACGTGACCGACGAAAACGACCCGCAGCGGTGGCTCAACATCTGAAGTTGGACGTTGAACGTTGGACGTTGAGCGTTGGGCGTTGGCATCTGTGATCATAAGAAGCCTTTCGCCCTCAGTTTTTGCATTGCGTTGCGTTCGTAATGATCCTGCGCACGACCAGCGCGCTCGGTTGTTTTTGTCGCTTCTAGTTCCGCAATGATCTCGTCGATAGTGGATGCGTTGCTTTCAATCGGATGCGTAATGGGACTACAACCGAGTGAACGAAAACGTTTCCCGGCTCGGGCGAAATACATGTTCGGGATCGGAATTTTTTCCCGCTGGATGTACCGCCAGATATCCACCTCGGTCCAATCGAGCAACGGTTGTACGCGGACGTGTTCGCCTCTTGCAGCTGTGGTTACGAACTGGCTCCAGAATTCAGGCGGTTGATCCTTGTAATCCCATTCAAACTGAGCGTTGCGCGGTGAAAAGTATCTCTCCTTCGCGCGCGTGGGATCTTCGTCACGACGAATGCCGGTGATAAGCGCGTCCCACTTGTATTCTGCGAGTGCTTGTTGCAACGCGACCGTCTTTAGTTCGTGCGTCACTGTCACTGGATCGTGCGTCTCGTACCCCACGCCGCGTGTGCGCGCTTCCGTATTGATTTTTACAATAAGATTTAGGTTGTGATGCTTCCTCGCCCATTCGCGGAATTCCACCATCTCCGGAAACTCGTAAGTGGTGTCGATGTGCAAAACCGGGAAGGGCACGCGGCCGAAAAAAGATTTTCGCGCCAGCCAGACGAGAACGTTTGAGTCTTTTCCCATCGACCACGGCATGGCGATGTTCTTGAAAGCGTGATACGCCTCGCGAAAAATAAAAATGCTTTGGTTCTCGAGTTCGTCGAGATGCGTGCGGCTCAATTCCGTCATGACATACTTTTGCTGAAAAGAATTAGGAAATTAACCACGAATGCAGACGGACTTACACAGATTCATGTTAGGCTGTTTCCTTCGTAGTCCGTGTTTCATTTGTGTCAATCTGCGGCTGGTTTTCTCTTGCGAGGGCCAAGCGCGATCTTACTGTTTGCTGATGGCTGAAACTCGCCTAACAACGCACGATTCTAAGATCGAAGGCAACGTGATTTTTACGCGATTTGATGCTGCGCTCAATTGGGTCCGCAAAAATTCGCTTTGGCCAATGCCGATGGGACTTGCCTGTTGCGCGATCGAGTTGATGGCAACCGCAGCGTCCCGCTTCGATATCGCGCGATTCGGCGCAGAAGTAATGCGCTTCTCGCCGCGGCAATGCGATGTCATGATCGTGGCAGGCACTGTGACCTACAAAATGGCGCTGGCAGTCAAACGAATTTACGAGCAGATGCCGGAGCCGAAGTGGGTGATTGCCATGGGCGCCTGCGCTTCCACCGGCGGCATGTATCGTTCTTATGCGACTCTGCAGGGAATCGATCAACTCATTCCGGTTGATGTTTACATTTCTGGGTGTCCGCCGCGTCCGGAAGCATTGCTCGCCGGTTTGATGAAGTTACAAGAGAAAATCTCTTGCGAACGGTCATTCAGGAACCAGAACCTCGAACTCGCAGAAAAACTCGAGGACGCGTTCGGATGATGAGTTTCACTGCAGCTGTAGGGCAAGCGCTTCGCTTGCCTCCTCTCTTACATGGTCCCGGCAGGCGGAGCGCCTGCCCTACAACGTCATAAGCAGATGACCGACCAGGAAGCATTCGACTCACTCAGCAAATCGTTCGGCGAAAAACTTCAGAGCAAAACTGAATTTCGCGGCGAAACGACGTACACGATTGCTGGTGGTGATCTGCGTGAAATCGCCAAATTCTGTCGCGACGAACTCTCGTTCGATTATTTGCTCGATATCACCAGCATCGACAACCACGGAGAAGAACCAAGGTTCGAAATCATTTATCATCTTTACTCGATGCCGCACAGTGTCCACTTGCGCTTAAAACTGAAAATCTCGGAGGAAACCGGCGCGGTCGATACCGTTTCCGATATATGGCCGACAGCGAACTGGCACGAGCGCGAGGCTTACGACATGATGGGCATTAGGTTCAACGGCCATGCCGATCTGCGTCGTATTTTAATGTGGGACGGCTATCCGTACTTCCCGCTGCGAAAGGACTTTCCTCTCGAAGGATTGCCGAGCGAGATGCCCGATGTCGCCTTCACAAAAGCGACGCCACTGGAAGGTGGACCATTTGTTACAATTCCGAGTACCGCCGGCTCAAAGGACCGCGAACCGCGGGCTCGTCCACCGGAATTGTAAGTTCAAGATAATGCGTCCAGCGGCTCAACTCTCGAAACACGTTTCAGAGTGGCCCTTTGCCTACGCCGCTGAGACAGGCGGCGCGGTTTCGGGCTTTCGCGAAGCAGCCATCACGTCTGGCCGCACAGTTTCATCGCGGGTCATGACGTGCGTTTTGGCGCCATGCTTCGGATAAGCGATCCGGCTATGCAACATCATTAAGAGCGTGAATCGAAAACGATCGGCGATGACTTTCAGTTCGCCAAGCGTCAGGTCGCAGTCGTCCAATTGCCGGTCGCTAATACGTTCCTCGATCAGTTCGTTCACGAGCGATTCGATTTTCTGCGGAGTTGGTTTTTCCAGACTGCGCGACGCGCTCTCAACGGTGTCAGCCAGGCTGACAATTGCGCTTTCTCTTGTCTGCGGTTTCGGTCCGCTGTAGCGAAAACTCTCTTCGCGGACTTCTGGAATATCGTCTTCGCGAAGCTTCATGATTTTGCCGCCCGCGCGCGCGTCTTCGTGCTGCTGAAGCGCACGTTGATAAAAATAACGGACAACCGATGTCCCGTGATGCTCCTGGATAATATCGATGATGCGCTGGTTTAACCGGTGCTTGAGTGCGAGATCGACTCCTTCCTTCACGTGAGCGATGATGATCAACGCGCTCATTGTTGGCGCGAGGTCATCGTGCGGATTGCGTTCAAAGCTCATGTTCTCTGTAAAGTAATCCGGTTTCACGAGCTTACCGACGTCGTGGAAATAAGCGCAGACACGACAGAGGGTCGCGTTCGCGCCGATCGCTTCCGCCGCGGATTCAGCAAGATTCGCGACTACCAGACTATGGTGATAAGTGCCCGGCGCTTCGATGGTCATGCGTCGCAACAACGGATGGTTTAAGTCCGATGCCTCCAGCCAGGAGATGTCCGTCGTGATCCCAAAAAGATTCTCCAGCACCGGTAGCACGCCGCCCACCAAGGTCGCAGTTAAAATTCCATTGCCGATAGCCAGTGCGCTTTGCAGACCGAGCATGCCCCAGTCATTTGCTGTTGGATAAAACCAATTGATCGGCCCGATTAAACCAAACGTCAGTGACAACAGCCAGATCGCGAGCCCGACATAGATGCCGGCGCGGATCAATTTGCTGCGGCGTCGCACTTGTAAAGTGAGTGAGACTGCAGTGAACCCGCTAATCAGGCTGGTTAATAAAAGGGAGGCATCAATTGGACCAAATAACATGCTGCTCCATAAGCTCACAAAGAACGCAGCATAGAGACCATGCTGGCGACCAAGCAGCACGCTCAACACGAGCGGTGCAAAGGCATAGGGTGTGATCAAACCGGCCATTTCCGGCTTCAAGAATCGGTAAGTACCACTGTTGCAAATGACCAGTAGCAGTTTGGTGACGGCCAGTTGCGCAAGCATAACACCAAAGACGAGGAGAATTCGCGAGTTTTGCGAAAAGCTCTTCGGCTGATTGATCCAAAGCTGCGTAAGTGCCGTCGCCAAAACGAGCAGAGCGATTATGAAATTCTTCGTTGGTTCCGGCTGTTGGCCACTAAAGACAAGAAAAGCAAGGCCGCTAGCAAACGCGGCAAAGATGAAAAGCTTCGCATACAGCGAGTACTCGAGATTGCGCATGAGATCGTTTCGCGTCCTTCGCCGCCGCGTTTTCCGGGAAGCGAGGCCGCGTCTGACTAGTCGCCCACGTCTCAGAAAATCGAACATATGGCTCTCTATTTGCGCGATGCCGGCGCGGGTGAGCGGTGCTGCTGGTAAGCGCCAATGATCGCGCGCACCAGCTCGTGTCGCACCACATCGCGCTCTGAGAAATACACGGTTGCGATTCCGGGCACTGTCTTCAATGCCTGCAATGCTTCGACGACTCCGGAGCGTTTGTTCGCTGGCAGATCGATTTGTGTGACGTCGCCAGTCACCACGCATTTGGAATGCATGCCGATTCGCGTCAGCAACATGAACATCTGCTCGGTAGTTGTGTTTTGCGCTTCATCGAGGATAACAAAGGCGTTATTCAAAGTGCGGCCGCGCATGTATGCCAGCGGGGCAACTTCAATGGTCTGGCGCGCAATCGCCCGCTCCATTTCCTCCGGCTCTAGCATCTCACGTAACGCATCGTAGAGCGGACGCAGATACGGTGTAATCTTTTGTTCGAGGTCACCTGGGAGAAAACCGAGCGCTTCACCAGCCTCCACAGCAGGACGCGTCAAAATTATCCGCGCCACCTGCTCTTTCTTCAGTGCCGCCACCGCCATCGCGACTGCGAGATAAGTTTTGCCCGTGCCGGCGGGCCCGATTCCAAAAACAACATCGTGCTTTTGAATCGCCTCAACATACGCCCGCTGGTTTGCGCTTCGCGCTACAATCGGCGGCTTGCGTGAAGACGTTGTGATTTTCGTCGAAACGATCTCGCCGAGGTTTTGATCGCTTTCTTCGCTCACCGCCTTGAGGGCATAATCAAATTCATGTTTCTGAATCTCCACGCCTTGCTGGCGGGCTTTTTCAAGCTGTTCGAACACCTGTTGCGCTTTGTCGACACGGTTTCGATCGCCCTCTAGTTTGACCCAGCCTTCACGCGTGGTCACTCTCACCCCAAGGGAATCCTCGAGGTTCTTCAAAAGTTTAATGTCATTTGCGTAGAGAGATTGCAAAGCGCGGGGGTTCTCAAACTGCAAAGTGCGCGTTTCAGTCATCGTCGTGGCACCGGCTTCCAGCCAATGCTCTATCGGCACGATGCCGACGACACGAGTCTAAACTTACCGGAAACCATATACCAGCGCCCAATGAGTGCGATCCTCCGGCGACTCTTCAACGCTAACTATGATGAAGTAGCTGCCAGTAGCTTTTGGAATGACGTGTGCGGCCGCGAAGTGGCCCTTCTCCCAGCCGTCTGATTCTTCCGCGAGCTTTCCATCCGAATCATAAACGTGAACAGAGACCTTTGCCTTATCGACCTCTGTTCCCAGCCAGAACCAATATTCATTGCCTTTGAACAGTTGCTGACGCACTGCCTTTTTTTCTCCGGAGCCCAAGTCGCCTCCCCAGTAATCCTCTCGCACCTGAAAGCCTTGCTTCACATATGGTTCGGCCGCCTGAAGAGCGAAGGATTGTGCGTCATCGACGGAAGCGAAAATCGTGGGGTGCAGCGCCAATAGCCCCAGCAATACGGGGCTCGTCCGGAAGATTACTCTTGCGAATCGTTTCATCGAAGTTCCTCAGTCTCTCGTCACGATCCCGTGGCCGAGCCGCGTCGTGATCTGATTGACCTTTTTCACTGAGTCGGCAGGAATGCGCCGATCTCCGACGTCAATCAAAGGTTTTACCTCGACCAGAGCATCTTGAATTTGGCGGATGATCGGGAGATTGAACTCGGGCATGGCTTGGAGCCTTGTTTGAAAATAAGAAAGCAGATCTGGTTGATGCAGCAATTCGGCGCCATCGCTGGAAAAATGCTCCGTCACTACTGAGGTCAACACTTCGGTGCCACGCAGCCACCCGCCCAAGCTGACAAGCTGCGACAGCTTTTCGTCGTGCACCTCGTTCATTGCCTGTTGCACGCTGTTTTGCGTGCGATCCAGTTCCTGCCGCACATTTTCCCAATTACGCTTGTCTGCGGCCTCAATAATCGCCTTTGCGTGCGGGGTGATTGAATTTCCCACGCCAATTCCCTTGGCCAAGGTGAGGACGCGCTGACCGATGTCTTTGACGGTGGGCGCGTCTTCGGCCTGCACCGCTATAAACCCGTCGGCGATGACTGTTCCAAGTAAAAGAGCAATACGCGGCCTCTCGGTAAAATTCGGTCCCTTGTCGCTACGGACGTGTTGTTTCCAGTTCACTCCGCCTAATTTGTTAAGCGCACCGAAAATTTCGTTCGGCAGCGGCACGACAACGTCTTCGACAGTAGTCGTCAGTTTCTTAATATCGATGTGCTGTGGGGCTTGGGTGGCACTTGCGCACAGTGCAACCCCACAAAGTAGGCATACGGTTAACTTAAAACATCTGGCAAACGGGATCATTGGGCACTTTCGACTGTTGATTTCGGATTCGTATTCAGGATTTAATGGAGCGAACTTTAACCGGAACAGCTGCTGTACACAAATCGACGCTGAAAAGAATTTGACTCACCCTAATCGAACGGCTCCGGTGCCCCGGCCGCATCGCTGCCTGCCTGCCTTATGGACCTCAATCGACTAGAGCACATCCTCGATCGCGCAGCTTCAAAACGAATAACAGTGATTGGCGATCTGATGCTCGACGAATTTGTGTGGGGAAAGGTCGGTCGCATATCACCGGAAGCGCCGGTCCCGGTTGTAGAGGTGATCGAAGAATCGTTCTACCCGGGAGGCGCTGCCAACGTTGCGCGGAACTTGCGCGAGTTTGTGGATCACGTCGCGACGATCGGATTGCTCGGAAAAGACCGCAGTGGGCAGCAACTCAAGGAACTGCTGACGAGACAAGAAATCGATATCTCCAATGCGGTTGAAGACGAGTCGTTTCGGACAATTCTGAAAACGCGGATCATCGCGCGCCACCAACAGATTGTCCGTGTCGATCGGGAACAGTTTAGCGGGCCATCGGCACGGCAGCTTCAGCAAGTCGCGGCAGCGGTTCAGAAGAATATTTCTGACATCGACGCGATCATTTTTGAAGATTACGGGAAGGGGTTTTTGTCGACAAAGATGGTTTCGCAAATCACAGAGAATGCGCGCTCGGCCGGAAAGATCGTTGCTGCTGATCCGAACCCTCGTCATCTGGTCGACTGGCGCGGTGTCACAGTAGTTAAGCCAAACCGCGCAGAAGCTCTGCTCGCCGCTGGTATTCCGGGTCGCGATCCGGATACTGTTCCGCCACAAGATGGCGATCTCAGGCGTGCAGGCGAAGCGCTTCTCAAGAAATGGGAAACAAAATATGTTTTGGTCACGCTTGGCGAACACGGGATGATGCTCTTCCAGCAGAACGAAGCGCCGCATTACATTCCCACGAAGGCACGGCAGGTTTTCGATGTCTCCGGCGCGGGCGACACTGCCATTGCTCTTTTCACCCTTGGACTTGTTTGCGGAGCGACTCCGATTGAGGCGGCGGAAATCGCCAACCATGGGAGCGCAGTTGTGGTGAGTAAATTAGGAACAGCCACTGTGACGCGCGATGAACTTATCGCCAGTTTCCAAGAGGACAGCGGGCATGACTGATGCGCTGTCCGCGGCGGTTTTTGTCGATCGCGACGGAACTATCATTGAGGATCGCGACTATTGTTCGGATCCGAAAGACGTGAAGATCTTTCCCGGCGCGACGGAAGCGCTGCGGCGTTTGAAATCGAACGGGTTCAAACTCATTATCATTACAAATCAGAGCGGCATCGGTCGCGGTCTGTTCACGCTGGAACAATATCGAGCTGTCGAAGCAGAAGTGTTGCGGCAACTGGGCGATGGTTTGATCGATGCATCTTATTTTTGTCCCGACGCTCCCGGCCAGCAGTGTAACTGTCGGAAGCCTGCGACTGGAATGATCGTCGCGGCCGCGCGAGAACACCAACTT
>DATASP010000180.1:0-1958 GCA_036269155.1 Candidatus Udaeobacter sp. | reverse complement strand
CGGTCCGAGCGTGCGTTTCATCTGTCGGTCCGGCGCCTCTGCTTCGGCGATCAACAGGTCCGGACTTTTGGTTCTGAACAGTTGAAGTGCCACCGCGCGAGATCGTGTCATTAAGCAGTTCGACTGGTCAATTCAAAGCTTTTGACGTCGGCAGGCAGACTGCGATTTCCAGTCGCGCGGCGCTTATGCTGATCGACGCCGAACAACTGTTTTTGTAGGTTGCGGCTGTATGGCCGATGAACCGGCAAAAATTCTCCTCGGTGACACCGCGATCACGGCTATCGAGCGAACCCCGGGCCGGCGGTGGTTCCGTCGAAGCAAAGATCAACCCCGACGACTGACGCATTGCGAGAATTGCGGCGCAGAACTCATTGGTCACTACTGTGCCCAGTGCGGGCAAGCCGCCGTCGATTACCGCCGCTCCTTCCGCTACGTCATTGCCGATGTGCTCGATTCATTTCTGAATTGGGATTCGAAGTTTTTCACCACGATTGCGCTCCTCATCTTGAAGCCGTGGCGGTTGACCAACGAGTTTCTCGCCGGCAAGCGTGTCCGCTATGTGAATCCGCTACGGCTTTATCTGCTCGCAAGCATCCTGTTTTTCTTTGCCGTGAATTACGGAAGCAAGGGGCTTAACTTCGAACCGGGTAAGATCGATCCAAAAGATCGCGCGGAAATCGAAGCCGAATTGAAGAAAGAAGATTTGCCACCCGCAGCGCGAGAGAAATTGGAGGCATGGTTGCGGGAAGCTCCGGCTCAGGCGTCACCTGCGGTCGTTTCTCCGACTCCAACAACCGCGCCTTCGCCTACCGCTGGTCCGCATCCATCCGCGACCGGCGCCGATAAAGAGAACCGCCAATATGGGAAAATAGGCGAGCGACCGTTTGTGATTGTTGATTCCAGCAGCAAGTCCTCAACTCCGTTCGAGCGCTGGATCGAAGGACGAGCCAAGGAGAAGATGGGCGAACACGGAACGAAGATGGGGCTGTTTATCAGCACGCTGTTCAGCAATTTCCCTTACATGATGCTGTGCTGTATCCCGCTCTTCGCTCTTGTCCTGAAAGTTCTGTACGTTCGACGCCGCATTTTCTACATCGATCACCTGATTTACGCGCTTCACATTCACACGTTCGCTTACGTGGGGATCATGCTGATTGTGCTTGCGACAATTGGGCTCATCCGCGCGGTCCCAGGTCCCATTGCAGGCTGGACAATCGCGCTCCTCTGGATTGCGTTCTTCGTGCAAATTTTCCTCTCAATCCGTCGCGTTTACCGCCAGGGATGGTTTATCAGCATTTTTAAATTCCTTTTTGGCGGATTTGTATATCTGGTCGTCCTCGTGTTCGCGCTCGCTGTGACCTTCTTCGTTACAATCGCATTACCATGAAAAACACCGTTCTCCTCACCTTCGCTGTAGCTGGTTTTGGCGTAACTGCGTTTCCTGCTGATCAGCGCATCGCTTTCGAACGCAATGACGCCGTTTACATCGCGAATCTCGACGGCACCGGCGAGAAAAAGGTCGCCGACGGAATTTTTCCGGCGATTTCGCCCGATGGAACTCACGTCGCGTTTAACACTGTCGAAAAAACGAGCGGCACCAGTTACGTGCGTCACATAGCTGTCGTCGACGTTGCCACCGGAAAGGTGAACGTCTTCAAAGACGTGCCAAGCGACAATTCGTATTACCCGAGTTGGACGACCGACGGGAAACAGATCCTTTTCACCACGCGACCACACGAAGTCTGGGATCTCGTCGCGATAAATGCCGATGGCACGAATTTCCACGTGCTCAAACCCGGTGCGCAAAATGAAGTGACACGTTACTCGCCGACTTGGGCGCATGACGGCCAATCGGTTTTTTGCGAGGATATGTCGAACGTTTATGAGCTCGGCCTCGATGGCGCAGTTCGCGCGCAATGGAAGATCGGCAAGATCGTCCCGAAAGGCGACATGAGCGG
>DATASP010000179.1:0-8393 GCA_036269155.1 Candidatus Udaeobacter sp. | reverse complement strand
CGGCAAATTGTATGTCGGATTCAACTTTCCACCGGAAGCAAAGGCGCGCGCGCTTGAGCTCGTGAACAATTTGAAGGAAGCGCTGGCCGATCGAATCAAGACGCTCGACTGGATGGATGAGCCGACAAAAAAAGAGGCGCTGAAGAAACTTGCAGCGATGAACGTTAAGATCGGCTATCCCGACAAGTGGCTCGATTATTCATTGCTGCCGATCGATCGCGGCCCGTACGTGTTGAACGCGATGCGCGCCGGAAAATTTGAGGCCGATCGCGACCTGGAGAAGATCGGCAAGCCCGTGGATCGCACGGACTGGGGTATGACGCCGCCGACGGTGAACGCGTACTACAACCCAAACATGAATGAGATCGTGTTCCCCGCGGGCATTTTGCAGCCGCCGTTCTTCTATGCCAATGCCGACGACGCGGTGAACTACGGCGGGATCGGCGCTGTTATCGGACATGAAATGACGCATGGCTTCGACGATCAGGGCCGGCAATTCGATGCCACAGGAAATTTGCGCGACTGGTGGTCAAAAAAATCGGCGGATGAATATGACAAGCGGCGCAAAGCGATCGTGCAGCAATACAATGAATACGAGCCGCTGCCGGGCTTGCACGTCAACGGTGAACTTACACAGGGCGAAAACATCGCCGATATTGGCGGAGTCAAACTCGCCTACGCTGCGTTGCAAAAGGCGCTCGCCAAACATCCGGACGCGCAAAATAAAAAGATCGACGGGTTCACGCCGGATCAAAGATTTTTCCTGTCGTTTGCAGCGATCTGGCGGTCGAAGATTCGCGACGAAGACCAAAAGCTGCGAGTCAAAACTGATCCGCATTCGCCGGCGCAATTTCGGGTGAACGGTCCGCTATCGGACCTTCAGGAATTTCAGAAGGCGTTCGACATTCCCGACGGCTCACCGATGGTGCGACCTGCCGATAAGCGCGTCAATATTTGGTAAACCGCTCGCCAATGGCGGCGGAAATACCAAATCCCAATCTCCAAATCCCAAACAAGCTCCAATTCCCAAGCACCAAACGACTGTCCGTGCGTTTCGGAGATTGGAGCTTGGAATTTCTTTGGAGCTTGGTGTTTGGAACTTGGGATTTTAATCGCGCGAAGGCGAGATTTTTCCACCCCACGACAAAACCTTCGCCTTCGCCCCCGCGGCTTCGGCTTCTTTGATGTTGCCGGCCCGATTGTAAAACAAAGATAAACTCGTCCAACCGATCTGGTCGTTCGGCTTCAATTCGACAGCTTTTTTGCCGGCTTCAATTGCTTCATTGAACCGGCCGAGTTTCATCAGCGCCATGCCGAGTGCGTGCCAGCCATCGAAAAAGTCGGGCGCGATCTCAACACAGCGCCGGTACTTTGCCGCTGCGCTTTCCAAGTCGCCGATGGCGAGATCTCCACTCGCCTCGTCAAAGATCTGATCGGGGGTCATCTCCATTATTCGTCCTCGTCCTCCTCCGCGTCCTCGATTCAGCTTTTTTCGATTTCTGAGGACGACGACGAGAAGGAGGAGGATTTAGTCGCTGCGTCGCCGCTTACATGAATTCGGCGCTAGCCCTTCTCACCTTTCAGGCCAGCGGCTTGTTGCCGGTCGTGCAACCATTCGTAAAGAACGACGCGCTGTTTGTTATCGAGAAGTCTTTTTTCAAACGCTGCCTTTTTCTCGGCAGCATTTGCATCTGTAGATGATTCCCGCTTTTCCAAAATTGCAATGAACCCGTTTTCACCCGATGGGGCAAAATCGCTGATCTCGCCGGCGTTCAGGAATGCCACGGCATCTTTAATGGCGGTAAGATCGGACGATTCGTCCTTCTTCGGTTCCTCCGGTTGCGACTTGGGGGTTTCCTTCGTGGCAACGTTAGGTGCTTCGTTCTTCGCTCCCTTCGGTTGCGACTCGGTAGCTTCCTTCGCGGCAACGTCAGGTGCTTCGTTCTTCGCTCCCTTCGGTTGCGACTCGGTGGCTTCCTCATCGATTAGCGAGAACGGCGGAATCTTCTCAGGCTTCGCACCTGTCTTTTGAATTGCCGCTTCCAGGGGCTGTCCAGATTTCGTTGCCTCACGAAGCTGATTCACTGCCTCTCTGCCTTTGGTCGACATTAGCTCGCGAGTTCGTGACTTCTTGAGCGCATCCACGATTTTCGGCTTCGCTTCTTCGAGCGCGAGAGGACGCGCTTCGCTGACCCCTGTGAGATGCAAAATGTAAAATCCATCCGCCACCTGGACAGGATCGCTGTTCGGTTCCTGCACCGTTAATTTGAAGGCTGCTGCGCTAAGCTGCGGATCGCCTTTCAATTGCGGATCGGGCGCAGCGGCGGTAAATTCGCCGGTCTCGTGCATTGGCAACTGAAATTTCTCAGCTGCCTGCTTGAAGTCCGCGCCTTTGTCCAACAGCGCTTGCGTGAAATCGGTCGCCCGATCGGAAAGCTTTTGCAAAGCATCGATCCGTTCTTTGCCTGTCGCCTTCTTCTGCTCCTCAGTGAGGCCCAGTTGCACAAACTGCACCTTACGTTTCTCGTCGGTTTTGAGCTCGCCCTTGTGCGCGTCAAAATATTTTTGCACATCCTCGTCGCTGACGGTGATGCCATTAGTTAAATCAGCGGACCGAAATCGAATGACGGTCACATAGAATTTGTCGTAGCCGCGCTGAAAATTCTCGTCGAGTTCACCTTTGGAAATTGTGATGCCTGCCGCCAGAAGTCTCTTAATTTCATTCAGGCAAAGCTCATCTCGAACCAGTTGTTCGATATGCTCTTCGCCGAGTCCCATTGGCCCGAGAGCAGCCCGCACAAAATCGCTGAACTTCTTCATGTCGAAGCCCGATTCACCCTGGAAAGCCGGTAACTTGCGCACGACTTCGGCAAGTTCAGAAGGGCTTGGACGAATCCCCAGCCGCTGGGCCTCGTGTCGCAGCACAATTAGATTAACGGCGAATGTTCCATAACCAGCATTGCCTTGTTGTCTGAGCGACAGTGTTTCCCAAAATTCGGACATTCCGAGAGCTTGCGCGAGTCCACCAAGGCGCGCATTTCCATCAATCTCGAGTTGAGTCAGCTTGCGGCCATAAATCTGACCAACGTCACCTCGCCCCATTGCACCGTAATCCGGCCGTTGCACAAAATAGAAGACGAACGGAATGGCCAGAATGGCGATCACAATCATCAGCCAGTCTTTGTGCCTGCGCAGTAACTTCATCATAGCGGAGAACGACTTTAACGCCGGTTAGCTCAGCCGCAAATTTGTAGTCGCCGCCCTGTGGGCGGCGCGTTCTGCTCGTTGAACTGCATTCTCAGCGTCGCGCTTCGCAGAGCGAAGCGGCTACAGAGCTTCAGCTGTCTCCCGAATTATCTCCCATGCCTTGCGCAAATGATCTTCCGTCGTGAGCACGTTACCGAGGCCAATCCGCATCACGGTTTGCCCGCGCAATTTCGTTTGGGTCAGATAAGCGCGCCCCGAAGCATTAATTCGCTCCACGATCTCGCTGTTCAATTTGTTGATGTTGTCCGTTGTAGCCGGGGTCGGTGACCCAGGCCCGGCATCAACGATGCCGGCTACAGGTCCAACAAAACGAAAACAGATCACGCCCATGCTGACTGGCGCAACCAGCTTGAAGCGTTCGTCACTCTTGATCCAGCCGGCAAAGAGGTTTGCAAGGCGAATTTGCTCGCACAGACGCGCCACGATTCCTTCGCGGCCCAACGAGCGCCAGATCACCCACGCTTTGAGCGCGCGGAATCTACGGCCGAGCTGGATCCCGTAGTCCATATAGTTTTTCTCCGCCTCGACGGTGTCACCACGCAAATACTCCGGCACGAGGCTGAACACGCGCCGCAATCGTTCGAGGTCGCGCACATAAAGCACACTGAAATCGAGAGGCACAAAGACTGTTTTGTGCGGATTGATCACGATCGAATCCGCCAGCTCCCAGCCTTTCCCCACCCATTGGTATTCCGGCACCATCGCGAACCCACCACCGTAAGCAGCGTCGATGTGCAGCCAGATTTTCGCTTCGCGGCAAAGGTTGCCGATGTCGCGAACGGGATCGACGCTTCCAGTCGATGTCGTCCCCGCCGTGGCGACGACCGCCATCGGCTGGAGACCATTCTGCCGATCTTTTGCGATACTTTGGCCTAACGAGTTTGCGTCGATTCGGAATTGATCATCGCTTGAAATACGGATCACGTTTTCCTCACCCAGGCCAAGGGCGATGGCCGCTTTCTCAACCGAGCTGTGGGCTTGATCGGAGGTGTAAATGCGAAGTCGCGGCGCGCCCGCGCCGATCAGCCCGTATTTGCGCACCGAACGTGACGCAGGCAATCCTGCCTGGGTGTTCTCCAGCCCATCAGTAGGGCAGACAGGATTGTCTGCCTCACGCGCGGCTTCTTCGCGCGCGACCGCAAGCGCGTGCATGATCCCAACCGACGCTGTGTCATAAATCACGCCGTCGAATTCGTCAGACAAACCGACCCATTGCCGTAGCCAGTCGATTACGACCGTTTCAAGCTCGGTCGCAGCGGGACAGGTGCGCCACGTCATCGCGTTTACGTTCAACGGCGCGGTTAGAATTTCGCCCAGGATTCCCGGCGCCGTGCTTGTCCACCCGAAGTAACCGAGGAACATCGGGTGACTCCAGTGGACCATGCCCGGAACGATGATGTTATCGACGTCGCTGAGAATCCTCTCGAACGGTTCGCCTTCTTCGGGTCCATGCTGGGGAAATTGCTCGCGAATGGCGCCAGGCTTGTCGTCAGGCGCTACGCGCAGTTGGTCGATGCGCTCTCGAAAATCCGCAATCCAATCCGCGAGTTCATGCAACTGTTTGCGGAATTCGTCCGACGGCGTGTCACCGAGCGATTGTGGATGTTTCATTGTCTTTGTAGCCGCCGCCCTGTGGGCGGCGCCGACCCGGACATGATTAACATATGAGTGCCACGCTTCCCACAGCGAAGCGGCTACAGCTAAAAAGCAAAACCAAAACTGAAGTGGAACGCACCGAAGTCTTCGAATTCGTGCGGATCAGGATTGACACCGTAGTCGAGGCGAATCGGGCCGACCGGCAGCTTGTAGCGCAAGCCCGCACCTATGGCGTACCGCATATCGCTGAGGCCAATATCCTCCGAGGTCGGCAAAAGATTACCGGCATCAGTGAATACGGCGCCCTGCAGTTCTCCAAAAATCGGGAAAGTGTATTCAACATTCCAGACGGTATAAAATTCTCCACCGACGGGATGACCATGATTGTCGTGCGGACCGAGATCGCGTTCGCCGAAACTGCGCACCGTTGTGGCGCCGCCAATGAAAAAACGTTCGTCGATGGGAATGGCAGTTGCTTCGTCGGATCCGCTGTGGGTGAGCGAATGAATGATGCCGGCGCGCGCGCCAAATGCAATCGAGGACTGTCGAAAGAAACGCTGCAACGGTGTACCCGGGGGTTGATCTTCAACTACACCGGGAGTGAGCGGCTTGGGTCCGAATGGAAGATAGTAACCGACACGCATTGTGCCGCGGACGTATTCAATATCGCTTCCTAATGCACTCGAAGCGACGTCGAGGGTGTTACCAATGAGAAACCCGCGCGGGTTCACATATGGGCTTTCACGCAAATCGAGCGTGTTGGTGAGTCCGATAGTGTCTACCTGATACTCCTTTGGCCCAAGGAGGAACCTCGGCCTGATCTCTGAATCGGTGATCTCCACATGACGGACCGAAAAGATCAGGGCGGCCTCGTCGTATTTTGTAATTTTACGGCTGAGTTCGAGTCGTCCGCCCAGTTCGAATTTTGAGTAACCATCGTAATCAAACGTGAAGGCGAACACTCGTGCCGTGAAAACAAAGTCCGTGTCAAAAAAGAACGGATCCTGATACAGAATCTCGCCTCTATAGCTACGCTGTGAAACTTCAATCGTTGCTGTCAGCGGTCGGCCGTAGCCGAATAGATCGCGATCGCCGACCTGTACCCCGGCCAGTGCTCCTTCGTAAGTATCGAATCCAACCCAAAAGCCAAATTCCTTGCTCTTAGCTTCCTCGGCTGAGATGTCGAGTCGCAACAGATGTCCATCTACTGGGACTGGCTTGATTTGCAGCAAATTGAACTGGCCCGTCTGCATGAGAGTGCGAAAACGCTCATCGAGCACGTCCGGGCTGTAGGTTTTTCCACGCAACCTGGTAAACCGTTTGGTTACAAAACCGGGATGCAGACGAGTCAACCCGCTGACGGTCACACCGTCGAAGTGGTAAACGGGTCCCGCCGAAATCGCGATTTGCACTGGCACCCGACCATTCACCGCTTCCTCCGGTGCGCCAGTGGCTGCCACTTTCACATCGTAATATCCGCGCGCCTTGAAGTATGCCTCGAGACGCCGCGGAATATCGGCTACGCGCACTTCGGTGTAAGGCCGCTGCAACAGATCGGCTAGCTGCCCGCGCATGGCCTCCGCACCGTAAATGGTTCGCCCGCCAAACGAGATGCTACCGAAGAAATATTGCCGCCCCTCGTGAACCGGAACGACAACGTCAACTTCATTGCTTTGCGCCTGAAATCTGTCACGCGGTGGATCAACTACGACATCCAGAAAGCCTTCTGCCAGATAAAACCGCTGCACCAGGCGCGTCCCTTCTTCCATATCCGCAGCGACAAACGGCAATCTTTTTTCAAGTCTCGAATATCGCTCGCGAGTCGGCCCCACCATGTACTCAAAGAGCTTGTCCGCGGATTCGTGCACATTTCCATCGAAGATCACCGTCTGGAGCATGAAGCGTGGACCTTCGGTAACGTCCAGACGCACGCGCTCCGAAGATTCGATGACGTAATGCACGTTCACTTTCGCGTAGCCGTGTTTTCGATAAAAAACTTCAAGGAAAAAAGCGAGGTCGTCTGCTCGTGCGGGATTCAATCCAAAATCCTCGATCGTAGTAATCTCTTCTTTTAGCGCCGAACGTAATTCTTTCTCAGTGAAAGCTTGTTGACCGCGAAATTCGATGATGCTCGCGTGCTTTGCGCGTTTTTCCTGTTCTTTTACGACTGCTCGCCGCGACTTCTGCAGTTCCTCGGGCCGCGTGACATCAACCGCACTCTGCGCTGCGACTTCAAATGCGAGGGCCACGCTTCCAACAGAGAAAAGGAGCGCGTATCGCATCTCACCGAAAACGAATCAGATATTTTAACTTCCCTCGAAAATCGCCGTGAACACCGACATCTCCGGTGAGCACAAAGTGATTGTCAATCTTGAAGCGCACAGTGGCTTGTTGCTGACCAGTTCGTGGGTCAACCGTTCCCAAATCGAGGTCCAGCCGATTGAACACCGTGTTGCTCTCGGTTGGCTCGCCTTTTTTGACGATTTTACGGTAAAGTTGTTGCACCAGTAGCGTCGCCGCCCGGCCAGCCAGAACGTTGCCAGTCGAAAGTTCCCGTCTCGTCGCGCCGGTGGCGATCAATGAAATGATTTCCTCCTGCGCCAGAGGCGGTTCACTGGTGAAGATTGCTTCCGGCGAAAGTAAAGTTCCGTACACGTAAACGCGCACCGTATAATCGCGGATGACCGATGTTCCTTGCAGATCGATCCGGGGATTCATCGGATCGCTCGGAGTAAAAGTGAGGAGGCCGCGCGTAACGTTAAGCCGGCTGAAAGGCAACGTGGCTTCGACCTCTTCCATCTGCACCACGCCTTGCAGGCCAGGATGAACCCCCGTGCCTATCAATTTCAGGTCGGTCGTCGCTTCGCCTGTCGCCAGATTGCCGCGAATCAGCACAGGATCTTTGGTTTTGATTGCCACATCAAATTTCCAGTCTCGGAACGGCGGGCCGGGCAGCGAGAAAAACTCAGGGCGTGTCGCTGGTGGCTGGGGTGCGGGTCTGCCCGGCAGGCCGATGGGTATGAGGTCAATGTTTTTCAGGAACCTGCTGTTTGTGAGTGCGACGTTGCCGGCAACTGTCGCCGCCGCAAGCGGCCCAGTTATTCTTACATCCGCGTCCGCGCGAACGGTGAGCGTGTCGTTTCGCGCAATTAGCACGCTCTGAGATCTGAATCGTAAATCGAGAGTCGGTTCGATCAGTTTGGGAAACGTGACTTGGCCACTCATGTTGAATGGCCCACCAGCGATATCGCCCCCGAAGCGATCGAGGGTAAGCGCGTTGTCCCTGAAAGTTAGCCGCGCACCAAAACCTCTCACCGCAGGGATGGTTGCATTCGTAAAACGCGCCACATTGATCGTCATATCCCCTGCCCCGCTCAAAATCGGATGACCGATCGTGCCGTTCACATCAACATCCATTCCCAACTCGCCATCGAGTTGCTCAAGCTCCGGGACAAATTGCCGAACGAAATTCACAGATGTGCGTGGAACGTGAGCTTTCGCAGTGATCGGCGTGTCGTCGGGTAATTTGC
>DATASP010000178.1:0-3601 GCA_036269155.1 Candidatus Udaeobacter sp. | reverse complement strand
ATCACATACGCGAAAGGTGCCAATGCTGCGGCGGCGGTAGTTAAGAAGATTGAACGTGACGGTGGAAAGGCGATCGCGATTCAGGCGGACGCCACTGATGCCGAGGCGGGCAAAGCCGCGGTCGAGAAAACAGTAGAAATGTTCGGCGGACTCGACGTCCTGGTAAACAACGCCGGCACTGCCATTCCGAAAACTTTTGAGGAGACGACGCTCGAGGAGATGGATCGCCTGCTAAAGATTAACGTCCGTGGCGTGTTCATCGCAACGCAGGCCGCGTTGAAGCACATGACAGATGGCGGCCGCATCATCATGATCGGCTCTTGCCTGGGCGAGCGTGTCATGACGCCGGGGCTCGTCCCCTACTCAGCCACGAAAGGCGCCGTAAAGATATTTGCTCAAGCGCTGTCTCGAGAGCTCGGGAGCCGGGGCATCACGGTTAACAACGTTCAGCCGGGTCCGATCGACACTGAGTTGAACCCCGCGACGGGCGAGTGGGCAACGCCCCAGAAGGCAGCCACCGCACTCGGCCGCTACGGGAACGTTGAAGAAATCGCTGCCGTGGTCGCGTTTATCGCCGGTCCGGAGTCTTCCTACATTACCGGGGCGAATCTTACTGTGGACGGCGGCACGAACGCCTGAATCAAAGGAGAAATGATATGCGTGCAATGCGAGCCGAAACATTTAGTGGTTATCAAGGGCTGAAGCTCGTCGACCTTCCAAAACCGGCGGTTACAAATGGAAAAGTATTGGTGCGAATCACCGCAGCCGGGGTTACGCCGCTGGACCACACGATTCTGTCCGGTAAGTTTCACGGCTCGAAGGCGCCGTTAGTTTTGGGCAACGAAGGAGCGGGCATTGTGGAGCAGGGAGGCGGGACGGACTTTCCCGTCGGCTCACGCGTGATGTTCTTCGGCGCCTATGGCGCTTTTGAGGATGGAACCGATAGTGAGTGGGTTGCCGTACGGAATGAAGACCTTTGCCTGATTCCTGACAATCTCGACGACGTGACTGCCGCAGGTATTCCGGTCGCGTATCTCACCGCGCAGGTGGCTCTTACTCTGGCTGGTTTTCGGGCGGGCAAAACTGTTCTGGCACCGGCGATCGGAGGATCGATCGGCAATGCGGTGACGCAATTGGCGCATGCCTTGGGCGCAAAACACGCCATCTCAAGCACGACCAATCATGCGAAAGCAGGGCAGGCGAAGGCGCTCGGATTCAATGAAGTCATCGATACGTCGTTGGAGAAGTTGGGTGACGGCGTCCGTCGCATTACGAGCGGTTATGGCGCAGACATTGTTATCGACGGGATCGGTGGTGAAGTCTTGAGCGAGGCGCTCGGAGCGCTTGCCCTGGGAGGAAGCCTCACAACACTCGGGTATTCCGCAAGCCGTCAGGCAACCATTGACGTGATAAATCTCATCGTGCCACAGGCCAGCATCCGTGGTCTCAACATGTTCGCCCAGCCGAAGGCGAGCATCAGGGCCGCCTGGGAAGTTATTGTCTCTCTCCTTAAATCCGGCGCGATCAAGCCGATCGTGGCTAAGACCTTTCCGCTGATAGAAGCGGTTGATGCTCTTCGTTACCTGATTGAGGGCCGACCGTTCGGCAGAGTCCTCCTAACAATCTGAGGATTTCCACAAGGAACGAAGCATGAAAGAAAAACAGATTAAGATTCCAGGTCCAGATCACCCGATCTCCATCCAGCGCAATCCTGCTCGCGTTGTCGTGTCCGTTGCAGGCCGCGTGATTGCCGACACTCGCAATGCCCTGACGCTCCGCGAAGCGGACTACCCGCCGGTTCAATACATTCCGCGTGAAGATGTCGATCTTTCCCAGTTGAAACGGACCAATCACGCCACCTACTGCCCGTATAAAGGCAATTGCAATTACTACAGCACTCCAGCAGGTGGAAAGAAGTCCGTGAATGCCGTGTGGACGTACGAGAACCCCTATCCTGCTGTCGCACAGATCAAGGAACACGTCGCCTTCTATCCCGACCGAGTCGATGAAATCGCAGAGGAACTCCCAACGAAGCGTGAGTCATTAAAGAGCAATCATCCGTAAACTAATCGAGCAACTATTATGAGCGAGACCATACAGGAGAAAAACAAAGCGCTGGTGCTCGACGCATTCGACACCTTGTTTAACAAGAGGAATTACGCGGCCGCTGAGAAGTATTGGTCGCCTAACTATATCCAGCATAGCGCGCACATTAAACCGGGCCGGGACGGGCTGTTCAACTTGATCAAAACCAGTCCGCCCTCACTGAGATACGAACACGGATTGATCATGACTGAAGGAGACTTCGTCGTTGTGCACGGGAGATATTCAAACACCGGCCTGCCGGCGAACTGGATTGTTGCCGACATCGTAAGAATTGAAAACGGGCTCTTGGCCGAACACTGGGATGTGATTCAAGACGAAGCCACGCGAGAGCAATCCAAGAGCGGAAATCCAATGTTTGGCAAAAAGTTTCCAGACTGAGAGGTTCTGCATTGGCGCGTTGTTCGATGCGATTGGCCTTGGCTCTTGCTTCGCTTCTCGAACGCTACGATTCCTAATCTTCGATTATTTGCTGCGAATGCTTCGAGCAACGGCGCGGACTTGCTCACGCAACCAGGCATGCGCCGCTTCATTCGTTAGGCGCGGATGCCAGCTCATGAAATACGGGAAAGGTTTGAGCTCGCGAGGCGGTTTAATGATTCGCAAACCCGCTTTTGGCGCGGCGATCCTGGCCAACGTGCGTGGCACCGTGAGAACCAAATCGGTCTTCGCGATGGCAAACACCGCCGGAATAAAAAACGGAATTCTCAATGCAATCCGCCGTTTTGCGCCGAGCGCTGCGAGAGGGCGATCGATCATTGCTTGATGGCCGTCGCCAGTCAGAATCATCGCGTGCGGCAGCCTTAGATACTGCTTGAGCGTAAGCCGACGGTTCATCATTCGTTGGCGCGCACCGACGAGACAGACAAAATCAAGGTTGAAGATGATCTCGTTTTCCAACGCGGGCGGAACTTCTTCAGCGCAAAGATTGAGATCAATCCGGCCCGCCGAAACTTCATCAAACGTCTGCGGTCCGACTGCCGAAAGCACCAGTTCGGACTGAGGCGCTTCTTTGCGTAATCGCTCGAGCAGTTTGGGTAGCAAAATCGTCGATCCGTGGTCGGTCATCGCTACGCGAAAGCGCTCGCGACTTTGCTCAGGCGAAAATTGCTGATCGTGCACGATCGTCTCAAGACGGCGCATGATCGTTTCGATTTCTCGCAGGACGCGTTCACCTCGCGGTGTGCGTTCGTAAACACCGTTAGAACGTACCAAAAGAGGATCGCCAAACGTCTCGCGCAAGCGGTTCAAGGCGCGACTCATCGCCGGCTGGCTCAAGAAAGCACGTTGTGCAGCGCGGCTGATGTGTCGCTCCTCCAGCAAAGGCTGAATCGTCCGCAGCAGATTCAGATCGACATCTCTCAAATGCGCCTCACGCATATCGTCCATGCCAAGAATGCATTGGCTGAATGTAGCGGCGCGAACAAATGCAATCAAGAAACCTCATGCAACCGGATTTAGAGCAACCGTTCGAACTGAATCTTGCTTTATCTTCGCC
>DATASP010000177.1:0-3229 GCA_036269155.1 Candidatus Udaeobacter sp. | reverse complement strand
GCAATTCGGAAACGAAGTGGCGAGGGTTCATCGCTCAGAGTGCAGAATTATCTTATCCTCGAAGCGCGACTCGTTAGGCATTTAGCGGGCGCTCACCTTCAATTGGTCGTCGCCCAGGCCCATCGTGTGCAGGAATGCATTCCAGCGCGTGTCATCTTGGAGATTGGTTAGGAGCGGATCTTTGCGCAAACTGGCCAGACCCGGGTCACGTTGCCGGCGCGCACGCTCCAACCATTCAAAAGCCCGATCCTTGTCACCCCGATAGGCGTAAACCTCGGCAATCTGATACGCAGCCGTTTCGCCAAGCTTTGCAGTTAACTCGGCGAGCGCCGCGTCGGATTCCGTCACTTGCTTCTGACCCCAGCGCGCGCAGCTCACGATTAGGAGCCGTGCCCAATCCGCGGCGTCAGCTTGCGCAGCGTCCGCGGCCTCCCCGAACTTATTCTCGAGCAGATACGCCAGACCGAGACCAGCATGCGCCCAGGGCGCAGCCGGATTCAACTCCACCACGCGCGGGAATTCGGCGCGCGCTTCGGCGAACCGCCTGGTCGCCGCCAGGTTAAACGCGAGAAATGATCGGGCTTGCGCGTTGACCGGGTCCAAGTCTACCGCCCGGCGGAAGAGTTCGAGACCGCGGTCCGCGTCTCCACGCGCGATCTCAAGGTTGGCCGCGGCAATCATGACGTTCGGGTCAGCGGGAGCCACCGCCAGCGCCTTGCTCAAGGTTTGAGCCGCCCCGTTCCAGTTAAAATCGAAATTGGTCTCGATGGTCGCCCGCGCGAGCAACCCGTTAGTCAAGTTCGGCTCAATAGACAGCGCCCGCGTCACTGCATCACGCGCACTCGACAAATTAGCGTCGAAGGTTTTTTGTCCGCCCTCGGTTGAAAACGCGGCAAGCCAGAGATGCGTCTGCGCGACGCCGGCCCACGCCAGCGCGAACCCGGGGTCCAACTCCGTCGCGTGTTGGTACGCAGCTAGAGCTTCGCGCGCACTTTTTTCAGAGTGGCGATTTTCATAAAAGCGACCCTGCAGATACAATTGATGCGCGTCGACATTCTTCGTTCCTCCTTTTTCCGCCGCTTGCACTTCCGCTTGAATTTTCTGTTTGTCGGCTGAATCCGCCGCGCCACCGGTCAGCTGGCCGCGCACCTGTGCCACAATCGTCTCGGCCAGTTCGCTCTGAACAGCGAACACGTCTTTCAAATCGCGCGTAAAATTCTCCGACCAGAGTTCCTCGCCGCTGTCCGCGCGAGTGAGCCGGGCCGCGATCCGCACCGTGTCGCCGGATTTGCGCACGCTGCCGTCGACCAGATAAGCCACGCCAAGTTTTTGTCCAATCTCCTGCGCCGTCGCATTTTTGCCTTTGAACGAAAACGCCGACGTCCGCGCGGCCACATGCATCCCTGGAATTTTTTGCAGCACAGTTAAGAGCTCTTCGCTAACGCCGTCGGAGAAATATTCGCTTCCTTTGTCGTCGCTCAAGTTAACGAATGGCAGGACGGCGACGGATTTTTGATCGGGCGTATTCGTTGGAGCGGCCGGCGGCGCGTGAGCTGCAACCGACTGCTGATTTCTACTCGAGCGCTGCGTCCACCACCACCCCGCGAGCAACGCGAGTATTACAAGAACAGCGGCGGGAATCAGGACGCGCGGTCTCTTTGAGGGTTGAGCCGGGGAAGACTCAGTTTTCGGGCCCGCTTCCCACGGCAATACGATTCGGAACAGATCCATCGGCAGCTTGATGTTTTTCAAATCCGCCGAACCAAACTTTTCAAACCTGGCCTCGAGCGCGTTACGAATCTGCCGCTCCACGTCCATGGAAACGCAGATCCCGCCTGCGCCGGCCAGTTGTTCAATGCGCGAAGCGATGTTCACGCCATCGCCATAAACATCGCCATCGCGGTGAATCACGTCGCCGATGTGAATGCCGATTTTGAGTTTAATCCTCCGGTCGGACGTGACGTCATGATTGCGCTTGGCCAGGGTGCGCTGGATTTCGATGGCGCATTGCGCCGCTTCCAACGCGCTGCCGAATTCGACTAGGAAAGCGTCACCGATCGTTTTGATCTCGGTGCCGTTGAACCGGGGAAAGATTTCGCGCAGGAGCCGACGATGTTCTTCAAGCAATTCGAGAGCGAGTCGATCGTCGCGCTGGGCCAAGGCGCTGTAGCCCACCATGTCAGTGAACATGATGGCAGCGAGCTTCCGTTGCTCTGCGTTCTGGGAAGGCACGAACGCACTAAAGCAGAGACTGCCCGGAATGAAACCGGCGAATTCGCCAAACGGTTTGGCCGCTTTCGCCAATCGTGCCTGGGTTGGCCGAGGCAGCGCGGTTCGCCGAAGCGCTACCGATACGATGTGGAAAACGATCGACAACCATCCCAAATTTCACCAACTGCTCGCAGGCCCCAAACAAATCGGGTTCTCACAAGCAGGCGAAATGAATTCGCGAAGTTTTTTCGCAGAGCTGAAGCGGCTTGAAATCTGCCTCGGCCCGATCAAGGTCATGAACAAAAAGAACGGAAATTACATGTCACAAGATCCGACGAAATCGAAGCGTCTTTTGTCACAGGTTATCGCTGAATGGGCTTGCTCACTAAAGTACGAGCATCTTTCGCCTGAAGCGATTCAGGCTGCGAAATTATTCTGGTTTGATTCCATCGGCTGCGCGCTGGGTGGCAGTCAGCAGGAGGATGCGAAAATTTTGCTGAAGCACTATCGGGCAATGAGCGGTACAAGAGCGGATTCCAGAGATTCCTCGACTTCGCTCGGAATGACAAACAAGCGCGACCGCGCGCTGAGCAATGGCAACTGCAAAGCGACTGCATTTGTTTCTGGATTCAAAACGAATCCGGTCGATGCGGCTTTTTTGAATGGGCACATGATCCGCGCGATGGATTACAACGACATCTATTGGAAAGCAGATCCATGTCACCCGAGTGATCTCATCGCGGCGCCGCTAGCGCTGTGCGAAAACGAAGGTCTCAGCGGCAGAGATTTAATTCTTGCCACCATCATTGCCTACGAAATTGAAATGCGCCTTTGTGAAATTGGCCGTCCAGGTGTGCGCGAATACGGCTGGCATCACGCGACGTTGAGCGCGTTCGCTGCGCCCGTGGCGGCGGGCCGCGCGCTCAATCTTACGCCCGAGCAGATGGTCTCTGCCATTGGCATTAGCGCGGCGCGAACGTTTTGTCCGGGCGCGGTGACAGCGGGAAAACTGACCAAC
>DATASP010000176.1:0-4980 GCA_036269155.1 Candidatus Udaeobacter sp. | reverse complement strand
GACCATGCCTCCAGCTTGTTCGGGGACTATGTGGATTCGGCAGGGAACGTGGTGAAGCCTAACGTCGATGTGACTAAAGATCCCAAACCACCGGGCACTCACTTCAAAGGCACGCCAATGCCTTATTTCATGCGGATCGTGTCGGGGACAGGCATGCATGCAGGATACTTGCCGGGGTATCCGGCGTCACACGGCTGTATCCGCATGCCTGAATTTATGGCCGAAAATTTCTTTAGATCAGTCTCAGTCGGAACGCCCGTCACGATCACCAATTAAGGCTCTTCGGGCTCATGTTCCTGGGTTGTCACTTGGCACGGACCGAAGGAGTTCGCTACGAAGACGTTGACTACGCGGCGACCCATTTCCATGCGGCGGTTTTCGCCACTTCTCTCGACATTGGACAAGGATCAAGAAAGGGATTGAAGGCCCCGGGAGTGATGGTGGAATAATCCCTCACCCTCCCCCTCTCCCTTGCGAAGGAAGAGGCGACCATACAGCACCCGACAGGCGTTCCATTTCACGTGAGAATCCGACCAATAAGGATGAGCACCTGGTTTTTTGCGGTCTCGTATCTGGGCTTGCAGAAAATTCCTGACCGCGGCATTCTGATGATCCCGCTGCCAGAAATATGATCGTCATCACGCAACCCAACGCTACCGAAGAGCAAATTCAGCGGATCATCACACGCGTGCGGGAGTTCGGGCTTGAGGCACAAATCAGCCGCGGCGCATCGCGCGTGATCATCGGCGTAATTGGGCCGGAGGCGCTCCTGCGCGAAAAGCCAATTGCCGCGATGGCGGGCGTGGAAGCAATCATCCCGGTGTTGAAGCCATACAAACTTGCCGCGCGCGACTCGCGCGGCTCTTCCTGTGTGGCAATTGGCGACGTGCGCCTGGGCGAACACGAGGATGTTGTCCTTATTTGCGGTCCGTGCTCGGTTGAAAGTAGAGAACAAATTCAGTCGATCGCAACGATCGTGAAAGAATCTGGCGCAAAAGTCTTGCGCGGCGGCGCATTTAAACCACGGACTTCCCCGTATAGTTTTCAGGGGTTACGCGAAGAGGGACTTCGCTTTCTCGCTGAAGCGCGCGCGAAGACGGGTCTGCCCGTGGTTACTGAAGTCATGGACCCTCGCGATCTCGCCATGATCGAGAAGTACGCAGACTGCCTGCAGGTCGGCACCCGGAACATGCACAATTTTTCTCTCTTGAAAGAAGTCGGCCGCAGCACACTTCCCGTACTGCTCAAGCGCGGATTCAGCGCCACTGTTTATGATCTGATCATGAGCGCGGAATACATTCTAAACGAAGGTAACCCTAACGTTGTGCTCTGCGAGCGAGGGATTCGCACGTTTGAGACGGCCGCCCGCTACACGCTCGATCTTAGCGCTGTGCCAATCTTGAAGTCCAAAACGCATCTGCCAGTCATCGTCGATCCGACGCATGCGCTCGGTCTGCGCGACTTTGTCCCGCAGATGTGTCTCGCCGCAGTCGCTGCCGGCGCCGACGCGCTCATGATCGAGGTGCACGATTCCCCGGAGATGGCCAAGAGCGACGGCAACCAGGCGCTCACGCCGGAAATTTTCGCCGGGCTCGTTCCACGCCTTCGCGCCGTCGCCGCAGCCATCGGGCGGGCGCTGTAAGAATTTCGTCCCAGGGAATTGGTCCCAACGCGTTGAGGACAACGCGTTCCACCTTGCGCAAAGGTGGATCGTCTTCTCCTGAAGACGATGCCGACATCAATCGCCGAAGGCGCAAGAATGCAGCCGCAGCTACAAGTCTGCGCTAAATCGGCGTAATATTCGTCGTGGAAAAATCCGTCGGCATAAAGCTCCTGGAAAGTGTCGCAGCGAGCGAACCGATCGCGCGCAAACTTGGCGCGATACGAGAGGCTCGATGGCCTGTACAATTTTCGCACGTTGTAGAGCCGGCACAGGCGTTTTTGGCTGCCGTAATCGCACACGCGTGCCATGGACGTCCACCCGATGACCGGCAGGCTGGCGATTCCACGATCTGGGTCCTTTGTCCCAGCGTTCATTCTCAAGAACTGCTTTACGGGAGTTTGCTGAACTGGCGGCCAGACGCGCTTTTCCTGCCGGAAGCCGAGCTTGTCGCGGTAGAAAACGTTTTACCCGATCCGGAAATCGCGGCTGAACGACTGGCGCTGCTGATGGAGATCGAGCGCGACAGCAGTCCGCGTATCATCGTCGCGACGCGTGCAAGTCTCGATCAACCAGCGCCAAAGCGCGGCGCGCTCCAATCTGCTGTTACCCAACTGCGACGCGGCGCAAACGCAAAGATGGAACAGCTCCTCGATCAACTCATTGCCAGCGGTTACGAGCGCGTCGCCCAAGTAACAACTCGGGGACAGTTCGCCGTCCGCGGCGGCATTGTCGATCTCTATTCATGGCACGCGCCATTGCCCTTCCGGCTGGAATTTTTCGGCGACCAAATCGAATCGCTACGCGAGTTCGACATCGACAGTCAAACCTCCGTACGCGATTTAGGTTCAGTCGACATTTTGGTCGGTCAAGGAGCGGCGGCTTCTCAGCCGCCGGGGCGATCTGGAGATCGCCCTTGCCTGGTAGATGATCAGAGCGGTTTCGTTCGCGATTACATTGCTCCGAATCATCTCATAATCGCGATTGAACCGGAGATGGAGGGCGGAGCTCCTGCGACGCCGGGCTCGCTCGAGTTCGCCGCTTCAAACATCCAGATCAGCGAAGGCTGGATTCAAACCGGTCCGGAAGATTTCAGCGGGGCGTTCGAAGACTGCGATATCGGCGAGTTTGCGGCTGGCGATCTCGCGCTCGCCGAGGCGAAACGGGCGCAGTTTATCGAACGTTTAAAAGAATGGCGCGCAAACAACACGCGAGTCGTCATTTATTTTCAAACCGAAGGGGAGATTGAGCGCTTCCGGGAAATCATGGCAGGCACAACTGAAGGCGTCGATTTTGTCGAAGGCACTCTCCGGCGCGGCTTTTGTTTCCCCGCAGCCAATCTCGTCGTCCTGTCAGCCGCAGAATTGTTTGGGCGATTCGCGGTCCATGCGCGCGGGCATTTGCGTCGTGCCGAGCGCAATCGCGCACAGATCGACTTCAGCGAACTGAACGAAGACGATTTGGTTGTGCACCTCGAGCACGGCATCGGCCGATTTCTCGGGCTATTGAAACTCCCAGTTGCGGAGGGGCGAGCTCCCGCAAGCCCGGCGTCGCTGGAGCTCCGCCCTCCAGAGAAAGCGCCGCTCGTCGAAACCGAGGTTCTCGCACTCGAATTTGCAGATGAAGCGAAGCTCTACGTGCCCCTCGAGCAAGCGTACCTCGTTTCGCGCTATGTCGGCGCGGGGAAAAAATCGCCGACGCTAAGCTCGCTCGGAGACGGGAAATGGGCCCGCGCCAAAATAAAAGCTGCAGCTTCCATTTTCGATTACGCCGGCAAAATGTTGGCGATTCAAGCGGAACGGCAAATGCACCCAGGTTACGCATTCGCCCCGGACACAAAATGGCAGGCGGAGTTTGAGCGTTCATTTCCGTTTCGCGAAACGCCGGATCAAATGAAGGCCATCATTGATGCGAAAATCGACATGGAACGTCCGCGGCCGATGGACCGCCTGATCTGTGGCGACGTTGGCTTCGGAAAGACCGAAGTGGCCGTGCGCGCCGCGTTCAAGGCGGTCATGGCCGGCAAACAAGTAGCCGTGCTGGCGCCGACCACAGTTCTGGCTCAACAACATTTCGGAGTGTTCCGACAGCGCATGCTCGATTATCCGGTGCGCATCGAAATGCTGAGCCGCTTTCGTTCGCAATCCGAACAGAAGAAAGTGCTACAACTGCTACGCGAAGGCGGCGTCGATATCGTTATTGGCACTCATCGGCTCATCTCCGGCGACCTAGTATTCAAGGACCTTGGCCTGGTGGTCATCGATGAGGAACAACGCTTCGGAGTTCTGCACAAGGAGAAGTTCAAAGAGCTTTTCAAACTGGTGGATGTACTGACACTTTCGGCCACGCCGATTCCGCGCACTCTCTACCTTTCCCTTGTGGGCGTAAAAGATATGTCCACGATTGAGACGCCGCCGCTCAATCGCCTGCCGGTAGAAACCGTGGTATCAGCCTACGATGAACGGATCATTCGCACCGCAATTGATCGCGAACTGGAACGCCAGGGCCAGGTGTTCTTTTTGCACAATCGCGTAGCGACGATCGAGCGCGCGAGCGACCGGATTGTCCATCTTTGTCCCCAAGCCAGAGTTGAAATAGGCCATGGCCAGATGGACGCGGACGAACTCGAAGCGGTGATGGCCCGTTTCATCGGCGGCAAAACCGACGTGCTCGTTTGCACTACGATCATCGAAAGCGGCCTGGATATCCCCAACGCAAACACCATCATCATCGATCGCGCGGATCAGTTTGGTTTGGCCGACTTGTATCAATTACGCGGACGGGTCGGTCGAGCCGAGCACAAGGCATACGCCTATCTGCTCCTTCCCCGCGAGATGATGACAATGGGCGCGGCGCGCAAGCGAATCAGCGCCATCAAACAATACAGCTCGCTCGGCGCGGGTTTTCGCATCGCCATGCGCGATTTGGAGATTCGCGGCGCAGGCAGCATCCTGGGCACGGCTCAGAGCGGCCACATTGTAGCGGTTGGTTTCGATTTGTATTGCCAGTTGCTCAAGCAGGCGGTGACGCAGCTCAAGGGCGAGAAACCGCGGCTCCGGTTGGATGTCGATTTACAGCTCGATTTTGTCGTCACAAATGAAGCAGAGTTCGTTCCGGCGACAAAAACAAGGAGCGGTGGTCTCCTGTCCACCGAAGGGCTTGGAAAGTCGCATCTCCTCGAGCGAATTCCCGCTTTCATTCCAGTCGCCTATGTCAGCGAACCTGCCCTGCGAATACGAGCCTATCGCAGTATCGCGGAGGTCACTTCACATGAGCAAATGGATCGTCTGCGACGCGATTGGCGTGATCGGTTTGGCCCG
>DATASP010000175.1:0-19612 GCA_036269155.1 Candidatus Udaeobacter sp. | reverse complement strand
TTACTCACGTAACCGGATCGGCCGCGCGGCCAGCTCAAGTTTGCCCGCTGAAATGAGGCGGTCCATTAATCCAGTGTCGTAGTTTCCGTCGCGAAAATCACCGTTTCGCATCATGGCTGCGTGAAACGGCACCGTGGTCTTGATACCGGTAATGTAGTACTCGTCCAGTGCGCGGCGCATTCGATCAATCGCATTGATCCGTGTGGCGCCCACCGTAATTATCTTGGCAATCAGCGAGTCGTAGTACGGCGGCACGGTGTAGCCGGTATAAACGTGCGAGTCGATTCGGACTCCGCGTCCGCCCGGCGCATAATAAAAATCGATCCGACCGGGCGTGGGCTGAAAATCATTGGCTGGGTCTTCGGCATTGATCCGGCATTCGATGGCGTGCAACCGCGGGACGGCGTGCGCAATGTGAGGCGAAAGAGGTTGTCCTGCAGCGATCCGGATCTGCTCCTTTACAAGGTCGCACGCGTACACTTCCTCCGTAATTGTGTGTTCCACCTGGATGCGAGTGTTCATTTCCATGAAATAAAAATGCCTGTCTTGATCGACCAAAAATTCAATCGTGCCCGCATTTTCATACCCGACTGACTTGGCCAACTTGATGGCAGCGTTTCCCATTTTCTTGCGGAGACTCGGCGTCATCAGCGGCGAGGGACACTCTTCGATCACTTTCTGGTTGCGTCGCTGAATGGAGCAATCGCGTTCGCCCAAATGCACGATACGGCCGTGGCTGTCGGCCACGATCTGAAATTCAATGTGGTGGGGATTAACTATGAGCTTCTCCAGATAAACCTGTTCGTTTCCAAATGCTTTCTGGGCCTCGTGGCGCGCACTGTGAAAGGCCGATTTAAGACTGGGCTCGTTATGTGCGGTGCGCATCCCGCGCCCGCCCCCGCCGGCAGTCGCCTTGATCATTACCGGGTAACCAATCTTCTTCGCGATCCTAATCGCTTCATCCTCTGTCTCGACGATTCCATCGCTTCCGGGGGTAACTGGGATACCAGCTTTCCGTGCACAAGCGCGAGCAGCATTTTTATCTCCCATTGCTTGCATCGCGCGCGACGATGGCCCGATAAACTTAATGTTGCAGCTTTCGCATACCTCCGCGAAATCCGGGTTCTCGGCAAGGAATCCATAGCCGGGATGAATCGCATCGACATCGCCGATCTCGGCTGCGCTCATGATCCGATCGATCTTTAAATAACTCTCCAAGCTCGGTGCCGCGCCGATGCAGATAGATTCATCCGCAAGCTGAACGTGCAGTGAGTCGACGTCCGCGTCTGAATAGACGGCAAGCGTGCGAATACCGAGTTCCTTGCAGGCACGAATCACTCGCAGCGCGATCTCACCACGATTGGCAATTAGTACTTTCTCAAACATCGCTTCTTTGTCATTCTGATCCAGCAGTCGCGGGAGAAGAATCTCTGATCAATTGGTTCTGGCAGCGCGCACAGCAACAATCAGAGATGTTTCGCTTCGCTCAATTCGCCACAGGACGAATCCGCCGTGGCGGACATGACGGAGGAGCGACGACACGCTGGACGCAAATGCTAAGCACATACGAAAACTTGCGTCACGTTCTAACGAACTTTGAACAACACCTGTCCGAACTGCACGGGCTTGCCATTTTCGACCAGTACTTCGGCAATGATACCGTTTGTTTCTGCCTTGATTTCGTTCATTACTTTCATCGCTTCGATAATGCAGACCACTGTGTCGTCGGTAACGGATTTTCCAACATCGACAAAGGGCTCGCTGTCTGGCGATGCGGAGCGATAGAACGTGCCCACCATCGGAGAAACGATTTCCTTCAGCGGTACGGTTTCGATCGTTTTGGCTGCGGGAGGCGGAGCTTCAGGTGCAGTTGAGCCGGCCTTGGACGGCACTGTCACTACGAGCGGCGCGGGCGCGGGTGATTGAGCAGAAGGCGCCTTTTCGAGCTTGAGACGGAAGCCCTCCTTTTCGATCTCAAAGACCGAAAGGCCATGCTTCTTCATCAAATCGATGATGGTTTTAATTTCTTTTATGTCTTTAGGGTCCAAGGATTGCTCCTCTGGTTAAGCCTGAGGCGCTTTAGGTAAAACAGTTTTGTGAGCGAGGTCAAGGCAATCGTAGCACAGGCATCTTGTCCGCCGGCGGGACGGACTCGTCCTGTGGCGAGCCCGTGGGGCAACCGGGCGTCTCGCCTGGTCCAACGGATCACGAGTACGCTAGTGTAGTTAGATGCTCGTGGCGCACCACTCGCTCCATTTCAATATTGTTGATGAAACCGACGAGTACGTCGTGGTCGACAAACCGCCATTCCTTCTAATTCACCCGACAAAGCCGAATGGCGCGCCAACTCTGTGGAAAGAATTGCGCGAGTTACTCGCATTCGAGATTGCCAGCGGCGGTCAGGTTTCGATTGTGAATCGGCTGGATCGCGAAACCAGCGGCTTGGTTTTGGTGGCGAAAACGTCTGCGGCGGCACGCCGGTTTGGGTTGCTGATGCAACAGCAGCAGGTGAAGAAAGAATATCTCGCGATCGTTTGGGGTTGGCCCGAATGGGAGCGCTATTTTGTCGACGCTCCGATGGATCGACAGGGCAAACATCAAGAATCGGCGATCTGGCTAAAGCAAATAATTCACCCGAACGGCGCACCAGCACAGACTGAATTTTTGGTCGAGCGACGTTTCGTGAGATCGGTGGTCACACCTTCACCGCTCGCTTCGCGCCTTTCTCTCTCCGGCCAGGGAGAGAATGAGTGTGACAGTCAAAGGAGAGTTCACGGAAAAAATTCGTCGCATGGCGAAGACAAGTTTGCGGTGATTCGCGCCATTCCGCGCACGGGACGCACCCATCAGATTCGTGTGCACCTGAGCGCGATCGGTCACCCGATTGTAGGCGACAAAATTTACGGCCCCGATGAACAGCTTTACCTCCATTTTGTTGACGCGGGATGGACGCCTGAACTGGAGCAACGATTACTATTGCCTCGTCATGCACTACACTCTGCAAAACTGGCGATTGAAGGTGAGCGGGAATGGGTCAGTCCGTTGCCTTCTGATCTTACTGAGTTTTGTAGCGGTGATCGATGATCGCCGGCGTCCAATTGCAATCTAACTAATGAACTCTAAGATAGGCGCGCCGAATGAAAGCTCTCCGCTTGTGCTTTGCTTGTGCAGTGCTTCTGGCGTGCTCACCCACTTTCGCCGGCGTTGAACCGCCGCCCGTGGCCACGGCCACTGAAGAGTTCAATCCGCAACGATTCGAATTTGCAATCGAATCCGGATTTTTATTTGGCGCGATCAATCCGCCCCAGAGTTACGAAATCGGCGCGGAATTTCTTACGGCGAGGATTCGTTGGGGAGTTGTCCATGACACCTGGCTGCGTGGCTACAATCAATTCTACGTCAGTGCGATGGCAGAGCCGATTTTTCGTGGAATTGAGAACCATTACTTCGGGTTCAATCTGGGCATGCGCTATAACTTTGTTCGACCCGGCAGCCGGTTTGTTCCTTATATTTCGGGCGGCGTCGGCGCGGGCGGGATCGACAGCCATCCGGAAATTCCCGGCGGACAGGGCCAGGATTTTACGTTCAACATTTTAACGGCTGCCGGCATCTCCTACAGCGTCAACGATCATTGGAAAATAAACGTCGGAGCGCTTTACCAGCATCTGTCCAATGGAGGACAAACCGATCCTAATCCGAGCCTGAATCTTTTCGGACCACAAGTCGGCATGACATGTTCGTTTTAGTACGCCTTGTCATGTCCGACACGGCGGATTCGTCCTGTGGCGAATTGAGCGAAGCGCTGCAACGAAATGCGAAGCCGCGTAAACGACATAATTTCCGCCGCCCAAAGGATGGCTTATACGCGGCGAAGCATGAGGCCAGGCTTTCAAACATCTCTGGACAGTGCTTTGTCGGGGGAACAAGAAATATGATCAGAGTTTCTTCTTTCGCGACTGCTGGATCAGAATGAGAGGTTCATGAATCCGCCCATTGAAAACGTCCTGGTAATCAGGCGCAGTTTGTTTGATGAGCTTGGCGCCTTCCAAGGACTCAATTTCGAGCCGGAAAAATATTTGAAGGCGATTCTTTCGCGTGGAAGCAACTTTTTCATTCCACGTCCCGAAGCTGAGCGTAATCCAGACTACAAGCAGATCATTCCCTATGTACTAATCGTGTTTCAAAATACTGTGCTTCATTATGTGCGCGGTAAGAGGGCCGGCGAGCAACGGCTGATCGCCAAAGGCTCCATCGGCATCGGCGGTCACATGAACGAAACCGACGAATCCCTCTTTGCCATGGATGAGCAGGCTTATCGCGCAGGCGTCGAACGAGAAGTGAACGAGGAAATCAAGATTAATAGTCCGCTTGAAGATCGAATCGTGGCGCTCTTAAACGACGATTCCACTGAAGTAGGACGCGTCCATCTCGGTATCGTTCACGTCTTCAAACTGGCCGAGCCCAATGTGGAAAAACGCGAAGCGATGATCACCGGTCTGACATTTCTTAAAAAAAACGAATTGCTTGCGCGTCGCGAAACCATGGAGACATGGTCGCAGATTTGCGTTGATTCGCTCGACCGTTTGCTGCTGTAGCCCGCTTCCCCTGAGAAGCGGAGCACTAACCTAGTTAGCCCCAGGTGGAGCTGAGCCTGCGGGTGGAGCTGAGTCTGCAGGTGGAGCTGACGAACCTGGAGGCGCAGCTGAAGGTGGAACTGAAGCTGCAGGTGCAGGTGGAGCGGCAGGTGCAGGTCCAGGTGCCAACTGCTCGCTCTGCTTCACAAATGCGATCGTGTCGATTTGCCAACGGCCGACCGGATGCGAAATGCTCAGGTCAAAATCGGCGTATCTAGCCGGGTAATTTATCCGCGCGTGGAAGTCACCGTGCGGCTCGAAAAATTGTGATGTGAATTCCATTTTTCCCTGCAGATCAATCGCGCCGACAGGCGCCCCCATCTGCACAATTTCGTTCATAAATTCCTGCTGCCCCGATACCGGGAAATTCATGCGCGCCTGCGGGCTTAGATGCGAGCCAAAAAAGTTAATGTCGTGCTGGACTACAATTTTCTGTAGTGCCTCGTTGGCGAACTCTTTCCCGCCTTTGGCCATCTCCTGCTTCGTAGAGTTGAGCCACCAATAACCAATACCCAGTAACACCAGCACGATGATCAAAACAACCACTACTTGGCCCGATGATCTCAATTGAGTATTTAATTTCATTTTGTTTAATCGTTAATAACCAAAACCGACGCCTTTTACCACGTTCCCGTCGCGGATCAATGCGCCATGGCTTTGCATTCCAGTGTAGGTGCCGAAGCGATTTCGAGCGTTGATTTTAAAGCTAACCAGATATCCGTAAAGCGGTTTGTCTTGTGTGCCCATATTCGCCGGTTTCGGCTCGCCATTCCATTCAATGTGCGCGCTCTCCGCATCGATCAATTGTGTCTCGAGCCATTTCGTCACAATCTCCTTGTAGTTCGTGGGATATGGCCCGTACAGCTGTGTATCCGCTGGCTCGGTGTTCGCGCCTAAGTTCCGAACAGCGCACAAGCCCGCCAAGAGCGTGCAAAACAGCAACACGGGCGCTTTCATGTTTCGATCTTCTACTTCAGCGTGCGGTTGTCGAGCCTAATGAAACGACATTGGTTTGTTCAAGTCGCGAAGTCTTCCCCGGATGTTTCAGGCGGGATCGGCTGGTTGCGATCACAAGCGTCGCGCTACGACACTGCTTTCTTTTTAAGCGCGGCTTGGCTATGGCTGTCCCGGTGAGCAAACATTTGGTTACCCTGGCGCTCGCCGCCTCAATCTCGGTGGCCTCGGTGGAAATTTCTGCGCGGGAGGCTTCCGCACAAGCAGCATCACCCGCGATTGCGCGGACACTTAGTTCGGTGGAACGCGCCGCCGGGGTCGCCGACCCCGGCTACAGTTCGCCTGCGGTCGCGGCAGATACAAAATCACCCGATCCAGCCGCCGCGACAAAAGCGTGGCTGGCTACTGTCCCACGAGATCAACGAGAAAAGTCCGACGCATATTTCGAGGGAGGTTACTGGTTGCTTCTGTGGAATTTTCTTATCACCGCCGCGATTTGTATTTTTCTCCTCGAGTCACGAATCTCCGCGCGGCTGCGTGATTTCGCCGAACGTGCCACCGAGTCGAAAAATCTGCAGGTGGCCTGCTATGCCATTCCATATTTTCTGATCTTCGCCGCGCTAAGCTTTCCGCTTAACCTGTACGAAAACTTTTTTCGCGAACACGAGTACGGATTTGCCACACAAAATTTTCTCCCATGGTTTCGCGAGCAGTTGATTGGATTCGGCCTCACGATCTTTGGTGGCACGATTCTCCTGATGGTACTCTATGCCGTATTCCGACGAGCGCCGCGGACGTGGTGGATCTGGGGAACGGCCGTCGTGGTCTTCTACCTGTTTGTCGTGGTGCTCATCGCACCGTTATTCATCGAGCCGCTCTTTAATACCTACAAGCCACTGACCAATCCGGAAATTAGAAACCCGATCCTCGCCATGGCGCGAGCGAATCAAATTCCGGTGAAGCAAGTCTTTGAATTTGACGCTTCACGTCAGACCACACGCGTAAGCGCAAACGTTGCGGGATTCCTCGGTACAACGCGGATAGCCCTTAATGACAATCTGCTCAAACAATGCACACTCCCGGAAATTCGCATGGTCATGGCACACGAGATGGGCCATTACGTGCTTAACCACGGCGCCAAACTGCTGACTTATTCAGCAATTTTTGTACTTATCGGATTCGCGCTCACCCGAACGCTGTTCGGTGCAGCGGTAAAGCGCTGGGGCGACAAATGGCATGTGCGCGGTATCGCTGATCCAGCTGGACTGCCCCTGCTCGTGTTGATCCTGAGCGCACTGCTGTTCATCGCCACGCCATTTCTCAACACCGTGGTACGCGTGACGGAACGAGAAGCGGATGCTTTCGGAATCAACACTTCGCGCGAACCGGACGGCATGGCGAAAGCAGCGCTCAAACTCGGCGCTTATCGCAAGCTCGATCCGACGCCGCTGGAGGAATTCATCTTTTTCGATCATCCAAGCGGCCGCGCCCGCATTCGCATGGCGATGGATTGGAAAGCGGCAAACCTGCCTACTGGCGAATCACCCGCGATGGAGACGGTGCCACCTGCCCGACAGTAATGATTGATTGAAATTGCGGCCGCTGGCTATCAGTAGCCGCCGCCCATTTGGTGCGTCGTTGTTGTCGTTGTCTGGGTCGGCGGAGGTACCGCCGTCGACACAGTGGTTTGACGCGTGGTGGTCGTGGTTGCCGCTGGTTCACTGGAACAAGAGACCAACATCAAGCCAACGATTGAGAGCGTAGAACCAAATATGATTGCTTTTTTCATAGAGTGAATTGTCTTTTCAACAAACAATTCGTCGCAAGTGGCTTCTCCAGACGTATTAGAGCAAAGAATTCTCGCTAACTTTCGATCTTCGCGCGCTGCCTTTTTAGCTCTCCGCGTTTGCGTTTTCCCTCCAAAATCTTCTTCTTAAGCGCAGCCGGCCGTGGCGATTTTCTCCGGCGTGCCTTTTCGCGCTCCGCAATTTCCGCAGCGCGGCGCTCTTCGCGAGCGCTCTCGATCGCGTCGAGCAATCGTTCCCTCGCCAGCTTGCGGTTCACTGCCTGCGACCTGGAATCCTGCACGGTGACACTGACGCCGCTTGGCCGATGGCGCAGCGTTACCGCGGTCGCAACCTTGTTTACGTTTTGACCGCCAGGTCCCGAAGATCGGGCAAACGTCTCGTCGAGGTGAACGTCGTGAACACCGAGCTTTCGCATTCGCTCCGTTAAAGTCTCTTCGGACATTACTCCATCGCTCCACTACTCCGTCTCAAAAGAAACTTGTGAGTCGCTCCCGATGTAACAATTCAATGATTCCACGGTTCACGTTCGTCAATCGATTGCCGATGGCCGGACTCGAACCGGCACGGGCCTCTTATGGCCCAACGGATTTTAAGTCCGTTGCGTCTACCATTTCGCCACATCGGCGCTGTGCCAAGAATTGTAAGCTTGTTGCTCGACACGCGAAAATCAATTCCGCAAGGTTGTAGCGAAGTTTGTGTCAAACGCCTAGCGAAACACTGCCATAGCCGGACACGCGATTCCGGAATCAAATCCGGTCGGGTCAGGGCACTTTGGCCAGGATCTTCTCCATCTCGGAGGTCGTGAAAGCACGCATTGTTTGCGTGCGAATGTTTCCCAGCAGATCCGCTGCGAGCAACACACTGGCAGCCGTATCGTCGTCCGGGGCCTCGAAGATGCACACCTGGTCATATTGACCGAGCGTCCAATACATACCCTTCACCCTCACGCCCATCGACTCGACCTTGGTCGCCCATTCGGCCACTCGCACGGTCGTTTCCTTGGCAGCCTGGATGCCCTTGTCGGTGAATTGCACCAAACTAATGTATGTCGGCATGATGTTACTCCTTCAGGAAACCCGCGGTCGATTTCGGCCGACCGAGATAGAGCTGAGCCTATGCCTGCCAACATCGAGCGTCAATCTTTGCTGCTGACGCGCATCGCAGCCACGGAAAGGCTATAAGGCTTATGAAATCGATCTGGCGCAAACATCTTATCATTTGTCTGTTCCTTGGGCTGCTGGCGATTCCGATCTACTTTCTGGATCTGGCGTTGCTAGCAGGAGGAGGAGGCGGCAATTGGATCACACTGGATTTTCGTGGACTTATCTTTTGGACATACATCGCGTGGCTCGGCACCGACGTCGGCTTAAGTTCAATTGCCGTTCTGTCATTTCCCAAGTCAGGACTCTTACGCATTCACCTGGGCTCAATGGTGCTTTCTGTGATCCTGCTCGCCACAGGCTTCGTGGCTTATGGAAAGGTGCTGCGCGTTCGGGCGATCTCTGATCAGAGAACGTTCATGGAGAGTCGCAGACCGCTGATTAACGTGATTGAACTAAAGGAGTGGTGCTATTTGCCCAATAAAATCTCTCCAACGGAGATTCGCGTGCGCGTGGTCGTCCACCAACCAGGCAGGTTTGCGGGCAACGTGATCGGGACGCAAACAGACACATCAGATTCCTTTACAAACGTTTTCGAGTCGACCAACGGACCCGAGACCCAAAGACAGGTTAGCAGCGGAGAGACGTTCATGTACCCGTTCCCCTTAAAGATCCTGGGGGCGGGGCACGCGAATGACGTGCGTATTACTTTGTATCTGTTTAAAGCTCCGAGTGGACCTGCCGCCGGTGATATTGCAAAAGTATTCATGAACTCGCCGCAGCAACCCGACGACGGCGACTATTTCTACGGCGTACTTCCTCTCCCTTCTCGACCTTGCAAGTGAACGTGCCACGGCTTGCTGCTCGCTGCTGGTCACTCGTCGCTAAACAGTCAATCGCGTTTGTGAATTTGAAGCCGGCGATTCACCGTTGACACGACAAGGCGGCGGACATATCGCTTGTGTTAGAAATAGAGCTGCAATCAAAACCAAGCTGAGGAGAAGTATTATGTTTGCCGTGATTCGCCACTACCATTTTGATCCGAAGAACAGTGCTGAAGTCGACCGCCGGGTACGCGAAGAGTTCGTGCCCATCATTAAGAAGGCCAAGGGGTTTGTGCGCTACTATTGGCTCGATAGCGGCAAGGGCGACGCCGCGTCCGTTAGCGTCTTTAAGGACAAGGCCGGTGCCGATGAGTCAGTGCACTTGGCTGCCGACTATGTAAAAGAGCATCTGTCTAAATTTCTCACTCAGAAACCCGAGATCATCGAAGGGCCAATCAAAGCGCACGATTGAGCGCGCGCGGACCATCTCGGCAGCGAAAGGTATTACTAGAAAAACCGCGTTGCATGTTGAACTTCATACCTAACCGATTTCAGGGCGCGCGAGGCTAGCAAGCGTATCATATGAACGGAAGATATTACGGAAAATACCGAGGCACGGTGACCGATGTAAATGACCCGGAGATGCTTGGACGTATCAGGGCAATGGTGCCTGCGGTCATGGGCGACAAAGACAGCGGCTGGGCGATGCCTTGTGTTCCTTGCGGTCTCTCCAACGAGACCGGCAGTGCGCTGCCCAGCGTGGGCGCTAAGGTTTGGATTGAATTCGAGAACGGCGATATAGACTATCCGATTTGGAGTGGCTGCTGGTATGATAGCATGGCAGAAACGCCTTCCTCTTTGAAAAATAGCGAATAAACGACGAGCGCCGTCGATAACTCTGATCGAAATCAGACTGCATCGTAACGGATCGCAAGGCAAAAAGAGCCCCAAGTAATCGCTGACAATCTCAGCAAAACCGGTTGGAGTTGGGGCTGCGTCTCAGCGATTCATTCCAACGGGCGAACGATCTGGATTGCTGATTGCGTATCGCGTCACCATAAGTCCTGGAATCTCTCGAACGAGATGCCGCTCTGGTTGTCTAACCGCTCGCTGAGGTGAGATTTACGATTCGCAAGAACGGCTCAATTCTCAGCTTCAGTAGCAACCACAACCAAGAAAGTTACCTCAAATGAGAATCACAAAGAAACTACAAATCGTCCCGCTCGCCGCGCTTTCGCTCGGCATCGCAAGCCTGTGCTTTGCACAGAGCGATGCGCCTTATACCGAAGGCACGGTCTGGAATATCACGATGGTCAAAACCAAGTCCGGCATGACCGATGAATACCTCAAAGGCCTCGCCAAGACCTTGAAGGGCTCGCTTGACGAAGCGAAGAAGCAGAATCTAGTCCTCGACTACAAGATCCTGCTTGGCAACACCGCCACACCGCAGGACTTCGACATCCTGATAATGGTGGAATCGAAGAACATGGCCGCGCTCGATAACGGGCGCGAAAAGTTCGATCCGATCGCCAGAAAAGTCGTGGGCACAACCGATCAACAGCAGGCGATGGCAGTGAAACGCCTCGATATTCGCGAGATCACGGGCACCAAGCTCATGCGCGAAATCACGCTGAAGTAATCCTGCGGGCTTGATTAATTCGGTTTTGCCGCCGGTGGTGCAACAATTGCACCAACCATAGTTGGAGTTGGGGCTGTGTCTCAACCCTTGATTCTGAGGGGCGAAGACTCTGGATTGCTGACGCGCATCGCGATGACGGAAAGCGTTTTGTTGTTCGCGCGGATGAATTGCTGACAGTCTGTCGAACTTGAATCGGCGATTCGCGCTTGCCGCAAATGATGGCGCGATTGTTTAGCTCATTACCGGCTGCCTCTGGTGCCCGTGGCGCCACCGCCGCCAATGCCGCCTGTGATGGGTTTGGATTCGCTCTTAACGCCGCCGCCACCTATGACTTTGCGCCACCGTCGCACGAAGTCCCATCGCCACCACGTTTTCTTGTTCTGAACTCGCGGCCGCTGGGTATTGTAGTTTGGCACAGGAACATCAAAAACAGGCTGATCGGCTGCCAGGCTTGGATCGGATTGAATCTGGTTTGGATAATTCATCTCCGGAAGGCGGGGGTCCTGTTGCCTCGTTGCGATCCCCTTTCAATATTCTCTCCGGGATTTGCGGAGCGAAGTTCTCAAAAATCTTCAATCTCGTCTTTAACCACGAATAGACATGAATGAACATTAACCTGATGCGGAAATCAGATCGACGCCGCGATGAGCTTTGCGCGGCCTGACGCCATAAATGTGCGGTAGCGCAGCATGTTCATTTGTTCGATGACTTCCAATGCCGTTGTGGAGGTGCCGTACTTTTGCGAGAAATGATGTGGCATTCAAACGAGTTGAGCGACAACCCCACACGCTGCCACTTGGGCGGACCTTAACGCGTATTCACCGGTATCCACCGCGTCCATGTGCAAGAATGACCCCGTTTCTCATCGCCCTTTGATACCGAACAAAATTCGACAATTTGGGCAATTTACCCAGGCAAATCGCGCTAGGCGTGATCGGCCAGTGCAAAGCTCTGAAATCGCCAAAATTACATTTTTAAGTCCGTTGCGTGTATTCCTGCGTCCACGTCGCCTTTTGCAATCCACGATAATAAAGCGAAGTCATTTATTTCGTTGGCGTCTGAGAAGAAAATCAGAGCGACGCAAGTAGTGTTGGCGCCGCTGCCGACACGCGTTCCAACAGTTCGGCAGCCTGACTGGCAATCGGGCGATTTGCCAGACCCAGCGAGTATCCAGTTGCAAGGAGCTCGTGAAGCCCAGCGAAATTGCGCTGGATCGTCAACCGGCGCAGGGCCATGGCGAACAGAAGTCCCACTACCGCATCTCGCTCCGGCTTCGCGAGACGATCGAACTCCTCTCGCCAGTGCCTGCGTCGTGGATCCGCATCGAGAACGCGAAGGATTGGCAGGTGGCTGCCTGTACCGCGTGCCGCAGCCGGGATTCGGGTCGGCGGAGCCATGCCAGGCTGCAACGCGGCAGCGCACAGTAGGCCCATGACATACATCGTGTGATATCCGGTCGCCAGCAGATAGTCAGTCCGCTCATCGCCGCTCATCTCGCTAAGACGCTGCAATTTGGTGCTCTGGGAGGGAAGAAACCCTGCTTGATCTTCCACGCTCGCAAGCACACGAAATCCAAATACGGCTGCGGCGCTCCAAGATTGCCCAGTCAGCGGCCAAGTCAGAAGTATTTCTCCACCGAGATCGTAGTCTTCGTCGTCGAGGCACCTCGCAAGGGCCGCTTCAGCTTCTGCCAGAATTTCCCGTCCAGGCCGAGGCAGACGCCGCGGCCGCAAATTGAAGTCAGTGATGTAGATTAAGGCATGGGTGAACGCGTACACGTCCTCCCGGCTTCCGCCCAATAAATCCATGGGGCGTCCAAGCACCGATTCGTGCGCGGCCAGCGGATACTTCTGGCTCGACTTTGATCCCGCGCCGTTCCAGGTTCTGATGAGCCACTCCTGTTCCAGCATGCGGTAAGGCGGGCGTTCGCGCCCACCGCACACCTGTGAGGTCAGGCTCCTGCGGAGTACCGCATCGAACGCAGCATCGCGATAACCAAGTCTTGTGAGGCAGATGTGTGCTTGAGCGTACTCAAGCGCCAAGGCTGCCTCCATGCACATGCCGAGCAGCATGCGTCGGCTTCTGGCATGAGGAAGAAGACGCTCACCAACACGCCGGATACGTTGCGCGACTTCAGGATGCTTATCGGCGGTCGACGCGCCCACCAGAAGGAAGGCGGTTTCGGAGATCAGCTTTTCGGGGCGAAGATTATTGCTGGGGTCTTTGGAGTCCGTGTATCCGTTGAGTGCAAGCCTTTCCACCGCTTGCTCGGCAACGTCGAGAGCATGGCTGAGGCGCCTTAACAGGTCTTTTGTACTCCATCTGGCTTGAGAGCGCCGGATAGCTTTCCTCATCTCACCCCAGCCATGCTCGCCGTTAATTGGTGCGCAGTTACCCCTGAATCTTTTCGCCCATTCCCCGGAGCGCACCCAGATCCTCGATGGGACCGAGAGGACCGTGGACGATATAAAAACGAATGAACCATCGCATGGTTCCGCAGAAAACCTCCCACGGCTCATCGGCCAGCGATACCGAAGGTCCGAGTTCCGTAACCATCTTCCCGATCGCCGCAAAATTCACGGCCTTGGCGTCGAGTGCTCTCTTCACAATATCTTGATGACTAATCCGCTGACTCATATTCACCTCCTTTCAGTGTTGACGTTCATTAGTGCCACGGAAAACGAGGGCTAGGCAAGCTTTTTTAAAAACTTTTGTCTTCTGGCAATACTACCAAGCTGTTTGACACTTCGTTCGATGGCCTGGCAGACGCAATTAGTCAGATGGTCGCGAGTAATGAGCAGCTTGAGAGAAAACATTTGCAGCCCTGCAATCAAAACGAGGGAACTCATTTATTCTCAGTCTCGGTGGCGGGCTGCGTCGCCAGCACGCAGCGAAATCCGTAAATCACATCGCGATCGTTGCGATCGACTACGTTTCGATAGGAGGATTGCATTTCCGGACGATTGCTCGTCGCCCAGGAACCACCGCGCAGCACACCCCAATCTCGGCTGGCTGCGCTACTGCTTCCCTTGTAAGTATCGAGGCACCATTCCCAAACGTTTCCGCCCAGATCGTACAGGCCTATCGAATTCGGTTTGAAACTTCCGACTGGCACCGTTGCGCCGCGGCGCCCTCCTCTGGCAGCGGCATAATTTCCTGCGCCATTGGGTGGAGGCCATTGTTTTCCCCATGGAAATTCGTTTTTAATTTTGCCATCGCGTATCTCTGGCGTCGCGCCGCTTTCATTAACAAGACCAACTGCCATGCTCCACTCAAGATCGGTCGGTAGCCGGTACGCTTGTCGATCTTCGATCAGATTTTCGTCGTGTTCCTTTTCAGTGAGCCATTTGCAAAATGCCATCGCGTCGAACCAGTTCACTTTTACCGCCGGATCAGTTGCTGTCTGATGGAAGTCGACCCGCTCATAATGCCGCCCGGTCGCGCGGCAAAAAGCTTCGTAATCTTGCACCCGTGTTTCCCACACAGAAATCTGAATATCGCCGACCGGAACGAACTTCATCCCCAAGGAGTTGGTGAATGGTTGCCCAGGCGCGGGGCCAACGCTCTTTTCCAAACGTGCCGCCAGAAACGTTTGCTGTTGCGGCTCAACTTTGCCACTGACCGAACCTGGCTTGTAACCGGACAGCCGCAGTTCGTAAGTCACGTCGCCAGGTTTCACTTCCTCGATCACCAGCGGCGTTTGGCCAAGGTCTTTCCGATTCGCAATCACAGTCGCGCCTCCGGGTGCGCTGGTGATCTTCACGCTTCCATTGGCAAAGACGAAATGCACCGCGTTGTCGCGCTGCGGCTCAACGTTGATCTCTTTCGGTTCGTCAGGCCAGCCATCCAAATGGGCAATGAGCTCGTGCATGCGCGCCGGCAGATCCAGGCGAAGCGGCGTGCGGCCGCGCGATTTTCCGTCCACAAAAACCTCCGCGCCGCCGGGGTCGCTGGTGATGCTTGTGATCGCACTGACAAACGCGAACAATTTACTCGTCGTCTCGCTGCGCTGCACCTCCACGTCGTCGTGCATTTCCCAATCACCACGACGCGCGACGACCGAATATTTACCGGTTGGAAGATCGGCTATCGATTGCGGCGTGACGCCTTCGCGGGAAATTTGACCGTCTTCGCTTCTCATCCAGAACTGCGCCCCGGGCGGTTCGGATTGAATTTGAAGCGTGCCTTTGCTCCGAACGAGTCGGAACGGTGGCAAGTCGACCGAATGTTTGCGTCCTAAGTCGACACTCGTTTCCACCGGCTCGTATCCCGGGTTCATGATGCGCAGGTTGTATCTGCGCGGTTCCAAATCCGCAAACGTCGCCGGGCTTTTCTGAGCGTGATCGCCCAAAACGACGAGCGCCCCACCCGGTTCCGTCCGAATCGTTGTTTCGAGATGAACATCAGCGCTCGGTTGCGCGCGGCTCAGCCAAAATCCGATTCCTGCCATCGCAAGCAACAAGAGCGCTACCGTGACCACGAAAATCTTCGCGCGCGATTTTTTCGGACGTTCGCCACGCTCAAGCGCAGCGAGGTCCCGATGCATCTCTGCAGCCGAGGTGTATCGCTTTCTCGGATCATTCGCGCACGCTTTCGTGAGCACGTCGTTAAGTTGCAGCAGCCGTTCGCGATCCGGTCGCGTGCTCAATTCTGAGTCGATCTCTGGGAAATCGAGCCGGTCTTTTCCGGTGCAGGTTTCGTAAAGAAGTTTGCCGAGACTGTAAATGTCGGCGCATGGTGTCCCCGGTCCTTCCGGCGGGACGTAACCTTCCGTCCCCACGAACGATTGCTGCCCGCTGGCTGCCACCAATCCGATGTCGGCAAGTTTTGGCACGCCCTCGATAAAAATGATGTTCGACGGTTTGATATCTCGATGCGTCAATCCGCGGGCGTGCAATGCTTCGAGCGCTTCCGTTAACGAGAGCCCGAGCCGAATCGAGTCATCGGCGGACAGGCGTTTGTGCCGCGCGAGATCGTTTTTCAACGTGCGCGGTTCGTAACTAAGGATATCGATTCTGCGCCCGGCCAGATGATCGTCGGCCAGCTCCATTGTGTAATAGAGATAGTCGGCAGTGCGGCCGACGTGCAGAATGTTAATGAATCCAGCGTGCGCGCGAGAGATCGGCTCAAATGCCGACATGCCTTCGAATTCCCGCAGAAAAGCGCGTTCGCTTTCAAACGTGCTGCGGTAAACGATTTTGACCGCGCGAAACGCGCCGGTGACCGTCCGCGCCAGCCAAATCTCACCGTAAGCGCCGCGGCCGATCACTCGTAACAATTCGTGATCGGGAATAATGGGGATCTGAGCGGTAACCTGGTCGGGAATGACCGATTTTACACAAGCGGCCAATGCGAAGCAATTCCGGGGAGCGCGGGCATGTTGCCCGCTGCGGCTGGCATCTTGCCGTCCGCTCCAAAATTGTTAGGACATAACTTGGCGTGAGCAGTCTCGACTGTCCCGCAAAATGCCGGACAGAACGGGCAGAATGCCCGCGCTCCCCAAAAAGATAAACCCGCTTCTACTTTCGCGCCGCGCTTCGCTCCAGGGCTCTAATCTCCTTTTTCAGTAACGCGCTAACGCGATGTCGCGCCAGATACACCTGGCCGATATTCACTCCCAATCGCTCTGCCACTTTTTGTGCCGGCCATGCTTTGCGCACGTAACAGTCGAAGATCTGAAATTGTTTCGGCTCGATTTTCTTTTTCACACGCGCGATTGCTGCTTCGAATAAATTCTCTTCCCATTCCGTTTCCCATAGCGCATCGAGATCGACAACCTGCGAATCGGGGACGCGCTCGATTGTCGCCGTTGCGCGATCATCCGATGAACGAGCGCGCTTGGCGTCGCCCGGCTCGCGTTCGCGAAATTGATCGGCGATTCGCCAGCGGGTGATTTGCAAGAGCCAGCCTTTGAACGAGCCGATTGCCGGATCGTATTTCAACTTGGCGATGTTTTTGGCAACGGTGATCACCGTTTCCTGGACGACTTCCTGTGCTTCCGCATCAGTCAGACCCGATTTGCGTGCCGCGGAGTAAATCAACTTCCAGTAAGTATCGAAAAACTCCTGCCACCGCTTGCGATCGTCCCAATTGGCGAGTCGATCCACCAAACTGCGACGCGTGGCCAGTAACCAGGCAGTCTTCATGTAAATTGAATTGTAGCCGGGGACGTTCGCCCCGGACAAGTCCGCAGCCGTGCTTAGCGCCCGTATGTGTTTAGCCTCGTTATGAAAAGCGGCGGAGCACCGCCGCACTCCAAAACGCAAGCGATGAATGTGTGCTCGCTATCACGGCCACGTTTTGGAGTGCGGCAATGTTTTGCCGCTTTACAAAACGATAGACAGATCATCACCGCCCGCTGCTAACAACACTTCGTCACACCGATTTCGCCGGTGGCCACAATTGCTATCGATTTCCTGAAAGATTTGCGCTGAACTGACGTATTCCCGCCTATGAACATACGCGCGCTAATCAGTCGATCGCTTCAACTGGCCGCCCGGCCGTTTGTCCTTCTCCTGGGGTTTCTGAAGAAGATCGCTCTTGCGGTGTTCGGCCGGGTACAATGGAGTCCGCCGCGCTGGCTTTCACAAAGCCGCGCCGCCTTCTCTGGTTTCAATCGGACTCATCCCCTCATTACGGCTTCCGGAATCGTCGCCATCCTTCTGCTCTCCTGCGGGGCGGCCTGGACGTGGGATTGGTATCAACATCGGCCGAAGCCGCGCTATGTCACCGTTAAGATAGACCCGATTCCAGTAACGAAACTAGAGAAAGACTTAACGTTTCCCACGGCTGATGTCCGATTCAGCGAATCGGCAGCGCGCTTGGAGGATTTGAAAAAAGTACCGGTGCCGGGCGTCCGGCTCGATCCCTCATTGCCCGGCAAGTGGATGTGGGCCACTGACAAACATCTGTTTTTTAAACCAAGTGAAGACTGGCCGGCCGATCAAAAATTCAAAATCATTTTCGACAAGAAATTTTTTCCGCCGCACGTTGTAGTGGAGAGACGCGTTTACGAATTCACGACGCCGCCGTTTCAGATCGCCATCAAAAGCCTTGAGCTTTATCAGGACCCATCCGATCCGACGCAACGTCAAATCACGGCGACGCTCGAGCTTACGCACGCAGTCGACCCTGGTGAATTAGAACGACATCTCCAATTGTTGATGATCGGCGGATCGACAATTTTTCCGCCTAACGATCCGGCGCCGCATTTCGCCCTCACCTATGGATTGCATAAGCGCATTGCCTACTTGCGCAGCTCGAACGTGACGTTGCCAGAGGATAAGGAGGACTTCTTGAAGCTGGAGTTGAGCAAAGGTGTCCGAACTGCGCAAGGCGGAGCGGAAACTCGCGAAGCGAACGAGCAAAAGCTGCGCATCCCATCAACCGGGACCGCTTTTCAGATCGATTCCATCGCGGCGACCATCGCGCGCACCAAGAATGGCGAACCGGAACAGGTTCTGGTTTTAACGACCACGGCCGATATCAGCAGCAGCGAACTAGGGAAAGCCATTCAGATCCGTTTACTGCCGAAGCGCAAAGCTGAAAAGACCGAAGAAACCAACTCGGAAAGTTCCGATTCAGAAACGGCTGGCCAAACTAGTGCGAGCGACGAAAACACGCGGAGCGCCAACGCGGAAGAAGACGAGTCGGATGAGACGACAGAATCAGATGAAGGCTCAAAGTGGCAAAGTCCGACCGATGTGCCGGATGATGTTCTCGAGCAAGCCAAGCGAATCGAATTCACAGTTGTTCCCTCGGAAAAGGCGCAAGATCGCCAACACGCTTTTAAGATACGGGTCGAATCGGAGGGCGAGCTTTACGTGCGCATCCCGAAAGGAGTGCGCGCCTTTGGTAACTATCCGCTGGCGGAAGACTACAGTGCGATCGTGGCAGTGCCGCAGCTGCCGCGCGAAGTGCAAATCGAAGGTCAAGGCGGTTTGCTGGCGCTGAACGGTGACCGAAAATTATCGATCCGTTCACGCGCTCTGGCGGGGATCGAATTTGAAGTGGCGCGTGTTGCGACCAATCAAATCAACCACCTCGTCAGCCAGACCCAGGGGAAATTCGAAGACCCAGAATTTCGCGATTCTCATCTATTCAATCAGGAAAATATTTCGCGGATTGCGCTGGAGCAGCAGCCAATTGCGGTCGAAGACAAATGGAAAGCGAATTATTCGGCGTTCGATTTTTCCGAGCATCTTCGCAAACCGGCAGACGGCGGGAGCGAGCGCGGTCTTTTCTTTCTGACCGCGCGCGGCTGGGACCCGGCGAAAAAGAAACCAATCGAGTCGGTTAGCGACAGCAGATTTCTTCTCGTTACAGACATCGGAATTTTGACGAAGAAAAATACCGATGGCAGTAGCGACGTCTTTTTGGTGTCGATCAAGAATGGGCAGCCGGTCAACGGCGCGACCGTTGACATTCTGGGCAAGAACGGCGTGCCGATCCAGACTGCCATAACAGGGGCGGATGGTCATTGCGCGTTTCCATCGGTCGAAAAATCGGAGCGCGAAAAAACACCGGTGGCGTTCGTCGCGCGCAATGGCGACGACATCGCTTTCATGCCGTTCGCGCGTGAAGACCGCGTGTTGAATTTCTCGCGCTTTGAGATTGAAGGGGCAGAGAACCTCCCGCCGGAAGGTCTCGACGC
>DATASP010000174.1:0-7702 GCA_036269155.1 Candidatus Udaeobacter sp. | reverse complement strand
CACAAAGGGCAGCATTTGCGACGCAATCATCGTCACGGGCACAATCGCCATTCGTGCTTTCAGCGGCGCGTATGCCTTGGCGTGCTGAATGGCGTGACCGGTCTCATGCGCGGCGATGCCTAGCGCCGCTACTGATGGAGTATGATAAACATTGCTCGACAGGTGCAGTTTCTTGTCTCTCGGATCGTAATGGTCTCCAAGAAAATTGTTCGTCTCGACAACTTCCACATCGGGTATTTGTGCCGCCCGCAGAATTTCCTGCGCGCACTCCGCACCAGTGATGTTCGAGCTCGCCCGCACCTCGCCCCATTTTCGGAACGCGCTTGTCACCCGAATCTGCGCCCAAATTCCCAGGATCAATGGCACGCCGATGTAGAGCAGCCAATGAGATCCAAGACCGAAGCCGTATGGGTAAAACATGTCGATTTTAATTTAACGCGGCAAAGCGAATTGTCACTTTGCCGCAGGGTAATTAGACGCCGGGAGACGCTGCGCGTTCATTTGAAGGTGGATCGGCTCCTCCGAAGGCGACGCCAATTTGATGGCGAGAGGCGTTATTTTGTTGGCAACGCGCTGAGGACAACGCGCTCCACCTAAATTTCCAACTGTTTAGGAAACCGCGACAGAATTCTGCAGCCGGTTTTCGTAACCAAAACCACATCTTCCAAGCGCACTCCGCCGAGTCCGGGATAATAAAGCCCCGGCTCGACCGTGAGCACTTGGCGATCTTTCAGCGTCACTTTCTGTAAACGCGGATGCTCATGAATCTCCAGACCCAGACCGTGCCCGGTACCGTGAAAGAACCCTACTCGTCTGCCGTTACGAATCTCCGTCGGTAACCCGCGCTTCGCGAAAAATTCCTGGATCGCCTTGTGAATCGTCATCCCGTCCACGCCGGCTCTGATTTTCTTTAAGGCGAGGGCTTGTCCGGCTTTCACCGTTGCCCAAAGTTTTCGTTGTGCGTCGCTGGCGCTCCCGCGAAGCACGGTGCGCGTCATATCGCCAAAATATCCGGTCTTCGCGTCACGCGGGAAGACATCCAGAATAATCAACGAATCTGCGTACAGCGGTCCAGAGCCGCGCTCATGTGGATCGCACGCCTGATCGCCACCGGCGACAATTGTGCCATTGGGAATGCCGCCCGCGCGTAAAATCGCGGAATCAATTTCGGCCCGGAGCATTTCGGAAGTCAGCGTTTTGCCATTCCAGCGCAATCGCTTTCCGGAGGCGGGTTTGGATTGCTTCAACACTTCGATCGCGCGTTTGAGCCCTTTTTCCGTGATCCGCAAGGCATGTCCCATCATTTCGACTTCCTTGTCAGATTTAGCTTCACGCTCCGGCCAGAAGATTCCGTTCGTTGAGCGAACATGGATTTTGTTCGCTGCAAGTTCCTCCGCGTAGCGAAGTGGGAAATTTGCGGGAACAATTGCGGATCTCACGCCGCGTTTCTTGAGAAAACGGGCGAGAACTTTTTCATAAGCCGGCGCCTTTTTTGATTTTCCCTGCACTTCGGTCTCAACCTCGCTGAACATGACGAACTCATCTGCGTCGGCCTGTTTGCGGCCTCGATCGATTTCCAAATCGCTCAAGACCAGCGTGCGCTTGCCGCGGCGTTGGAGAAAAATGAACGGATCAGGCGCCCAAAACTTAGTCGCGTAGAGCATGTCGGGGTCGGTTTCGCTGGCGGCGACGATAAGGCGCGCAGTACTACTTTTTTCTTTGCTCATGGTGGCCTGTATTTTCCTCGGCAACGTCGCTGGAGCAACTTTTCATTAACACCCTGCTTTGGCTGGTTGCCAGGCGCGAATTAAGTTTTCAAACTGCTTTAGCGGTTCCCCTCAACGGCAGAGAAAACCGCTAAAGCGGTTCCGCCTTCTGATGTGCGATGGGCACCGCGCTGAAGCGCGGTGTTAACAATAAGTCCCACTAGGTTCTTCGCACTACTTCCAATTGCTTTCGCAAAATCCAATGCAGCCCAACAAGCAATCCAAGTGTGGATACAAGCAGAACTAGTGTGTTAAATGTAAACACGCCAATTTTGAATCCGAAATAACGTTTCTGCAGGCCAAAGAACACGTTCGGTTTTTTGCCGCGGCGATAATCGTTCTGCTCCATCTCCGCCTTTGAGATCAGGTCGGACACTTTCTGGTTCACATAGATTTGCTCGGCCGTGACCGGGCCGTTCGCGTCCTTGAAGAGCGACCGATCGAATCTCTGTTTCCCGGCGATGACTGGGTCGACCAGCTTCAGATAACGATCGATCTCCTTCGCAGAAGGTGCTTCGAGGCCCGAGAGCAATGCCAGGACGTCCTTTAAGTCATTGAGACGTCCGCGTTGCTCTGCCGTGTTCGCTTTGGGCGCGAGCTTTTGAATTTCATCATTAGCCCGATCTTGCCGCCGCGTGAGCGGATTGAGTTTGGCCTGGGCGACAACCGTCTCTTCGTACGACCAGCGCATGGCGATGAACTGGCAGATCAATGGCACCTGCAGTTTGCTCTCGGTTTTCAGTGTCTTGTCCGTGCTCGGATGTTCGGAAATCCAATGTGAAAGCGAGTAAAGCAGACCAAGGTTCCGGTTCATGTCTTCGTATTTGATGAGAGCACCACCCATGATGATCTGCGGAATCAAAACGAGCGGAACGATATTGGCCGCCGTCTTCGGATCGGCCACTAGCGAAGAAATAAGCAGACCCAGCGCCACCCCACTCATCGCGGTCATAAACATGATCCCGAGATCTATCCAGAACATGCCGCGGATTTGGAGCAGGGAATTGCCGAGTAGAACAAACAGAATGCACTGAACAAGGGCAAACACCCCGAGCGTGAGAGTCTTCGAAACGACGTAGTAAGACAATCGAACTTTGATGTTGCGCTCCCGTTGCAGCACAGGCCGATCCCGGATGATGTCGTCAGCGCTGTTAGTCAGTCCAAGAAACATCGCCACGATGAGACCGAGAAATAAAAACGTCGGGATATGATAAGCAGAAACGAAATCATATGTCCCATTCTCTGAATAGCGCAGGATCGTGGCAATGAGCAGCGCGAGCACGGGCGAAACCCCAATCGTGATGACCAGGTTGGCGCTGTTTCGCAGTTTGCTCAGAAAAGAACGGCGTAGCAGCGTTCGAAATTGCGTCCACTCATCATGCCAGCGGACTGGGAGCCGCTTTTTTTGAACCGGTGCGATGGTTAACGGTGCAGCCGGCTCCTGACGCAGAGAAACTTGCTTGACGTCCTGAATCAGTCGGAACGCCTCGTACTTGTCGCGCCAGAATTCCGGCGAATAACGACGTGACGCCACGAGCTGACCGCGGCTGTTTTCCTCGTAAATGATATCTCCGCTTAAATCGCGCAGTGGCGTCTCCAGCACATCAAAAATAAATTCCGGCCGGGTCGTTCCACATGATGGACACGCTCCTAACTCGGCCCCGAACTGATGTTGGTGTTCTGCTTCCGCAAAATAGCGCAACATGTCTGACGGAGTTCCGAAAAAGACGAGGCGCCCGCCTTTGTCGAGCAGGATCGCTTTGTGAAACATCTGAAAAAGTTTCGAGCTGGGCTGGTGAATCGTGACCATGACGATTTTGTTGTGCGCCAGGCCTCGAAGGATTTCCATGACGTGCTCGGAATCTTTTGAGGAAAGGCCGGAAGTCGGCTCGTCGAACAAATAAACATCGGAGATCCCGATCATATCGAGCCCGATGTTGAGGCGTTTCCGCTCGCCACCGCTCAGCGTTTTACTCTCCGGGCTGCCGACGACCGCATCACGCCGTTCGCCCAATCCAAGCTCAACTAGTTTTGCATCGAGACGCCGGGTGCGATCGCGCCGCGACAGGTGCGGCGCGCGAATCGCCGCCGCAAACATCAGGTTCTCACCGATTGTGAGGTGTTCGTCGAAGGCGTCCTGCTGGGGCATATAACTGACGTACTGCTTCAAGACATCGAGATTCTGATAGAGTGACTGGCCGTTGAGGATGACATCTCCGCCAGTTGGCTGCAGCTGACCGGCAAGCACTCGCAGCAGTGTGCTCTTCCCGGAACCGCTCGCACCCATTACGCAAACAAGCTCCCCACGCGTGATGCAAAACGAGATTCCGTCCAGGCCAACCTCCCCTTTGCGAAAACGGTGCGTGACTTCGTTTACATCGAGGGTGCGAATGATGTTGCGTTCTTCCTCGATGATTCGTTCCGAAAAGTTGCACCGCAAAACCTGTCCCACATCGATTCGAATCGTGTCGCCATCTTTGAGCTGCGCCGTCGTGCGCACAGCCTCGTTGCCCACCATGATCGGCCGATCCGCTTCGATGACCTCCAGGACGCCTACGCGCTGGTCGTAGTCGCAGAAAATCTTCAGTACTACGTCGCCGCTCGTCCCCGGCGACAGCAGAATATCGTCAGCTTGAAGCCGGCTCGGGTCATTCGACACCAAGTATTCCGATTTAGACGCCTTGAGTTGGAAGCGCCCACCCAAGGCGCGAGCACGCCGGCGCAGATCGTTCAAATCCATTTCGGTGGCGTTACGGAAAACAATCCTGTCCTCGAGCGTGGCCTCGACTTGTGTGCCGGCTTTCAATCTGACTCCGTTGAGCTCGGCATTCACATCCCGCAACGCCTTCACTCGTACATTCAATCCGAAGGTAACCCGCAGCGCACTTTCACGCGTTCGCGAGCGCTCCAGTTCCACTTCATCCGATTCCTTGTTCACACGGATAAAAATCTGTGGAAGCGAAACGTTCTTCTTGGCGTTGAAATACTGCGCCAGTTCCTGGTAGCCGAGCACCTGGTCGCCTACGAGGATGCGCTGGCCCGGGTAAATCCGGCAGAAACCTCCACGCACCAACGGCCTGCCGCGGACCGACACGTTTTGGTCGCTATAATTTTTTAGCAAAATGAGCTCGTGATAGCGAAAAGCCATCAAGCGATCGGTCTCGATCAGATTCTTAAGCGTAACATCGGCTTTGCCATCTGGGCCGAAGGAGAGCGACTCCAGCGGCGACGCGCCGTGCTGATAGATTGACGGATCGGAATCTTCAGATGCATTGAGTTGATAAACGATGTCGATCGCCTGCGCAGCCATGCCCATCTGCGACATGAACGAATAGAACGCAACGACCTGTTCCTGCTTCAAACCGGCTTGCGAGATCAGGTCGTAAAGCTGAACTCCCAGCATGATCTTCCGATCCGCGCTAAGCTGCGCGCCGAGCTTTTGCGCCATGGCAGCGAGATCTTGCTGCTCGTAAAGGGCCTGCCGGAATAATTGTCGCAGCTCGGAATAAACCGCCTCCGGATAATCGTAGCGCAGAAATCCAAGGCTTGAGTCGATCTCTTCCTCGAGCAGGACGCCATCTGCCTTGGTGAAACTCGCCAGTACCTGGATCAATACCGGCAGCATATTTGGCCCCTCTGACATACTGCGAGGCTTGCGCAACGCCCGGCGCATCCAGCGGCGCCCAGTCCGACGCACCCGATACGCAAGCGGGGTCACCCGCTGCACGGCGCGATCGATCCTATCTGCGACTGATGAGACAAGCTCTGTCATGTTGAATGTTCGGGGGCGAATTTTAGCCGAAAGCGGCGATCGACGCAATGCGGGTAGCGTTCGTTGATTATCAATCTAGTCTGCGTGGCCTTCAGTCGCCTCTCCCTTGCAAAGGGCCAGGCGGCCCAGGCTGCTTCCACAACGTCCATCTATCGCCAAACTGATTACTCACCAACACTACGAGCACCGCAATGCGACCTCACCTCGTTCAAGCGTTGAACCTTTTGAGCGTTAGGAATGTCAAAAACCTACAAAACTTTACGAAAGATTTTCCGATATAAAGATATAACGACTTAACGAATCACATGCGCCTTGGCCTATTTTGCATTGACAATTTGTTCATGGTAACGTTTTTACGGCGGTAAAATCCCCCTTTTTTGTTTATGGCTCAATTCGATCGCAACTCACAGAAAGAGAATAGATCTCGAGGGAACGAACCCAATTTTAATTGGCGCGGCGTCATCCTCATCGTGATCGCCTTCAGTTTGATCGCGATGGCGATGCTCTTTTACCGCGGCGGGATGCAGCCCGTCGAAGACGTGCCGTACAACCGGTTTCTCGAGCTGCTGGACAATAAGCAGATCGTTAGCGACAAAAACTATCCGCTTCAGCTGGTGGTGGAGGATGGACGGCCGACTCAGACATTACGCGGCGCTTACGTCCGGCAGGGAGTCGGTTCGGCGCCGTCCCAGCAGGTGCCGTTTCGAACCACGGTCTATTTAAGTTTCACAAATAATTTGCAGGAGAAACTGGCCGCGGCCGGCATGCAGCCCGCCATCAAGACTGAATCGAACATGCTTGCCCAAACCGTGGTCGGTTTTCTGCCGATCGCCCTTTTCCTGCTGGTGCTTTACTTCCTGTTCCGACAGCAAATCCGCATGGCTGGGAAGGGCGCTCTCAATTTCGGCAAATCGAAAGCGCGAATGCTAGCCCGCGACAAAAACAAAATCACATTTCGCGATGTCGCCGGCGTCGAGGAAGCAAAAGATGAAGTGCAAGAGCTTGTCGAGTTTTTGCGTGATCCGAAAAAATTTCAAAAACTCGGCGGCCGCATTCCAAAGGGCGTGTTGATGGTCGGCCCTCCGGGCACTGGCAAGACGCTTCTCGCGCGCGCGATTGCGGGAGAAGCGGATGTCCCGTTTTTTTCCATCAGCGGCTCGGATTTTGTTGAGATGTTTGTCGGCGTCGGCGCCTCGCGCGTGCGTGACATGTTCGACCAGGGGAAGAAGTCCGCGCCCTGCATCATCTTTATCGATGAGATCGACGCCGTGGGCCGTCACCGCGGTCACGGCGTTGGCGGCGGTCACGACGAACGCGAGCAAACTTTAAATGCGTTGCTCGTCGAGATGGACGGCTTCGATACACAGGAAGGCGTGATCATCATCGCTGCTACGAACCGCCCCGATGTTCTGGATCCTGCGCTATTGCGGCCGGGACGTTTTGATCGCCAGATCACGGTCAACCTGCCTGACGTGAAGGGACGCGAAGAAATTTTGCGCGTGCACGCCAAAAAAGTGAAACTCGCCGAAGGCGTCGACCTCGCAGTCGTTGCGCGCGGCACGCCGGGTTACTCCGGTGCCGAACTGGCGAATGTAATCAACGAAGCGGCATTGCTGGCCGCGCGCCGCGGATTAAAGGGAATCACGCTCGCCGAACTCGAAGAAGCGCGCGACAAAGTTCGCTGGGGCAAAGAGCGCCGGAGCCTGGCGCTCAGCGAAAAAGAAAAGCAGAACACCGCGTACCACGAAGCTGGTCACGCGCTGTTGCTCGAACTATTGCCCCACACCGAGCCATTGCATAAAGTCACGATCATCCCGCGCGGGCCGTCGCTTGGATCGACCATGTGGCTGCCGGAGGAAGATAAATACACCAACCGCAAAAACGAATTGCTGGCCGGTCTTTCCGTGAGTATGGGCGGCCGCGTAGCCGAGGAAATCATCTTCGGCGACATCACAAACGGCGCGCGCGGCGACATCAAAATGGCTACAGCGATCGCGCGCCGCATGGTTTGCGAATGGGGCATGAGCGAGAAAATGGGCATGGTCGAATACGGCGACCACGAAGATTACGTTTTCCTGGGGCGCGACATTTCGCGCGCGCGCGATTACAGCGAAGCCACTGCCGAGCAGATCGATCAGGAAGTGCGCAAACTCCTCGATGACGC
>DATASP010000173.1:0-5046 GCA_036269155.1 Candidatus Udaeobacter sp. | reverse complement strand
TACATGCGGGACTTCGGCAAATTGACTGCCGATCCCGAAGCCATGAAACATTTCGGCGGCACCATGGTGATGTGGGATTTCCATGCCCGCCAGCCGAAGAAAGTTTTTCAAGTGCCCGGTGCGCCGCTCGAAATCCGCTGGGCTTGGGGTGATAAGCACAACTATGCTTTCACCGCCACCGCGCTGGGATCGAAGCTTTGGCTCGTTTACGCGGACGATCGCGGCGATTGGCAGGCAAAAGAGATTGCGACGATCGGCGACGTCAAAGGCGGCGTTCTCCCCGTCGATATCAGCCTAAGCGCCGATGACAAAACGCTCTTTGTCGATTGCTTTGGTGACGGCAAATGCCGCGTCTTCGACGTTTCGGATCCGCAAAAACCGAAACAGATTTATGAGAAAAATATTGGGAGGCAGGTGAACATGGTGTCGCAGAGTTGGGACGGGAAACGGCTCTATTTCACAAGCTCGCTCCTGGCGAACTGGGACAAGAAAGGCGCCGACAACGAGCAGTTCCTTCGCGGTTACACCTGGGACGGCAAAGAGCTGAAGCCGGCGTTCGATCTCGATTTCACCGCGCTGAAACTGGGTCGACCGCATCACATGCTTTTTGGCTCGACCAAACTTGGCGCACCTCGAACCACTGTCGCGAGCAACTAATGTGAGAGAAAGGTCAGATCGGAACCGCGGATTACCCGGATTACGCGGATGACCGGACGAGAACTGACATGGAGCCGACGTTAACGCCGCGACCGAAATCGGCATTTCCCGCCTCTCCTCTCGAGGAGAGGATTGAGGTGAGGAGCAAATGATTGAGCAAGTTCCGATGTTAAAAAACGTTGTCTCTCTCACATACATTTTGCTCAGCGTAAATCTAACGAGCGCAGCCGATCTTCCGCGAGACAGCGACTACGATTACGTACCACCGGTGCCGGGCAGTTACAGCCTGCCGGTCGTAAAAACCGCTGCCGATGGCGCAATCTTCGATTCGAATGGCAAACCGTTAAACCTGCGCGACCTGACCCACGGTCGGATCACTGTGTTGAGCTTCATCTATACGCGGTGCGCAGCGATGAAAGCGTGTCCGTATGCAGCCGGCGTCTTGAACCAGCTTCACTTGCTCAGCGTTGATGACCCGACATTGGCGAAAAACATGCGCCTGGTCAGTATGAGTTTCGATCCCGATTACGATACGCCGCAACGTCTCGCCGACTATTCAGAAAAGTTTCTCGAAGAAAAATCAGGCTGCGAATGGCGGTTCGCCACGGCGAAGTCGACCGCGGAACTGGAATCTATTCTCGCGGCATATGGCCAGGCCGTGGACAAAAGGACTAACGCATCGGATCCGCAGGGTCCGCTTTATCACATTCTTCGAGTGTTTTTGATCGACCGGGAAGGTCAGATCCGGAACATCTACAGTTCCGGCACGCTCGATCCTCGCCTTGTCGTTGCCGATGTGAAGACATTGCTGCTGGAAGAAGCGAGGCTTTCGAAGCAATAATCTTCCGGCCGGACTGTAGCGTCCGCCTCGCTCGCGAAAACTTTCGGAGCTGTCTCAGCGGAGAAACGCCGCCGTAGCGTCTGCTGTCCAGGAAAAAGCCGAAGTTCTTTCAGACTCCGGCTCTTCGTCACTTAGGGAGACTTTGAGAGAGGTTCTAATGTCAATTTCTGGAAACGTTGATCGTTTCGAAGCGGATCGAACATCGGATCGAGCCGAAGCAGCGCGGGAGTGAGCGGTCCGCGCCAGGCAAGTGCGCCCTCCGAAGGTATCAATAGCAGTTTTTGCAACGCGCCAATCGCGCGGTCCGGCACTCCTAGTTGTGCAGCAACCCGGGCCAAGACCTCGATTGGAACGGGACCATCTACCACGTCCTTCTCGAGCGGGAGCACCGTCATCGCCTGCTCTGTTAAAGCAAACGCGGCGGCTTTGTCTCCAAGGCCCATATTGACGAGCGCGAGATCTCCAATGAGCAGGTAATTATCCGGCTGTTCTTTGAGGAACGGTTCCAGTTCGGTGCGTGCCTGTCGCCAACTTTCCTGCGAAGCGGCATGGTCGCCCGCGACGCTTTGCGCCCAGCCTAACCAAAAACGCAGTTCGCCATTGTTAAAACCCAAAGCTGGATCAGGCTTGGCAAGCATCTCCTTTAGCCGCGAGATCATTTGCTCAGGGCGACGTTCCAGGATTGCCTGGTAAACTTGTATTTCCAAGGCGCCAGTGTCGTCGGCGGACGGATGCAGTGGAGCGAGGAATGCAGCAGCCTGGGGGAGGTCGCCCTGGGCCTGTGCAATACTCGCCTTCTGCGCAAGCGTGTCCACGTCTCCCGGTATGACATCGAGCACCTGATCAAACCTTCGCAGCGCCTCGGGAAAGCGACGAGTTATCATGTACGATTGGGCATGCTGCGTGAGCAGGGAAACATTGCGCGGGTCGAGCCGCTCAGCTTCATTGAAGTACGACTCGCTCCGGTCCCACTGACCTTGCCGGCGCGCGACATAGGCCAGCGACTCAGGAATCTGGCTGTTATTTGGTAGAAACTGACGCGCTTGCTCAAAGTAACGCACTGCCGCGTCGTAATCTTTCAAGCATGCGTAGTAGTAATATCCTTTGGCCAGTATGGCTTCGCCGAGATTGGGCTGAAGAGTAAGCGCCGTTTCAGCTGCCTGGCCCGTCTCTTCACGCAGCTCGGCCGTTGGTTGAAGATTGAGTGTGACATAGCCGAGCGCATCGACGTATGACAGCAGAGCCCAGGCAAGGGCAAACTTCGGATCCAATCCGACCGCTTCTTTGAGATATTTCTGCGCCGCAAGGGTATTGGCAGGTGAGCTTCCCGTTTTCAATGTGTAAGCCAGGCCGCGCAGATAGGCATCGTAAGCTTCAGGATTGTCTGTTGGTCTGGCAGCAATGACTTGTTCTTCCTGACCAGTAAGTTTCGCTCGTAACTGATCGGCGATAGCTTTGGCTACCTCGGTCTCGACAGAAAAAATATCAGTTAGTTTGCGGTCAAAGGTCTCTGCCCAAAGATGTGAATCGTTCGCCGCCCTGATCAGTTGCACATTCACGCGCACCTGATCATTTGTTTTTTGGACACTACCCTCCAGAAGATTTGCGACACCGAGTTGGTTCGCAATCTCAGAAAGTTTTTGAGATTTCTTCTTGTAACGCTCTGTGGACGTGCGCGAAATCACTTTGAGATCCGCGATCTTTGAGAGCCGGGTCAGGATTTCGTCCTGGATGCCATCGGCGAAGTAAGCGTTGGATTTTTCCTGACTCAGGTTTTCGAATGGCAGAACGGCGATGGATTTTTCGTTTGCTAATGACGTCCGGCCGACAAAGAAAAAGGAATAGGCAACCGCCCCAGCTGCCAGCATCGCCGCGAGGGTGACTAACACACCCCGTTTGTGACGTTTGATTCTGCGGACGATAGATTCGGCAGGCGCATTGGTATGTGGCAAGGCCCGTTCCGTTTCCAATTCCAACTTGAGATTGCGGAGGTCGGCGAGCATCTCCTTGATCGTCTGGTAACGTTCATCACTCTTTTTTCGTAAAGCCTTGCGCAGAATAAATTCGAGTCTCATCGGAACGTCCGGCAGTACGCCGGATAAAGGCGATAGCTCCTTTGTTAGGATGGCGGCGATGCAGTCGCTCGGCGTCTCACCGTGGAACGGCGGGCTTCCTGCAACCATTTCGTAAAGCACCACGCCCAGGCTCCAGATATCCGAGCGCGCATCCACCTTTTGGCCACGCGCCTGTTCCGGGGACATGTAATGCGCCGTACCTAACACTAACCCTTGCCGCGTTTGCAGCGCCGCCGTTGTTTTAGTGGTGCGATGGTCCGATGCCGGCCTTTGCTCGGTGAGTTTGGCAATCCCGAAGTCTAGCACCTTTGCGTATCCATCTGGTCGCAACATGATGTTCTCCGGTTTGATGTCGCGGTGCACGACGCCGGCTTTGTGCGCGGCAGCCAGAGCCGAAGCCACCTGGACGGCTATTTCCAGGGCCGGATCTAAAGCTATCCTCCCCCGCGCGAGCGACGCACGCAGAGTGGTTCCTTCGATGAATTCCATCGCGATGAATTGTCGGTTCCCCTCCACGCCGATCTCGTAAACTGTTAGAATGTTCGGATGATTTAAAGCTGAGGCACTTCGCGCCTCATTTTTGAACCGGCCCAACTGCGTCTCGTCGGTCGTCAGTCGACTTGGAAGAAGTTTGAGCGCGACTTTGCGTCCGAGTCGCTCGTCCCGCGCGAGGTAAACTTCGCCCATTCCGCCGATGCCAATCAGTGACTCGATCCGGTAGTGACCAATCACTTTTCCAACCAATGCGCCGGCTCCGTCGTTAGTCACGAGTTCAGGAGCAACTTCAAAGGCCGGTAATTCAATGAAATTCTCCGCCTGCTTATGAGAGGTGAGCAAAGATTCCACCTCGCGGCGCAAGCCGTCATCATCGTGACAAGCCTCATCAAGAAATGCGGCCCGCTCCTCGGGCGCACGTTCGACAGCTGACTGGAAAAGATCGTTGACCTGTTTCCAGCGCTCAGCCTTCATCAGCTTTCTTCCTCGCTCAGCGCACGGTAGAGCCAGGCCTTGGCCATGGTCCATTCGCGCTCTACCGTCCGCTGAGAAAGTTTCAGGAATTCAGCCGTCTCTCCGACTGACAACCCACCGAAGTAGCGCAGTTCAACAATCTGACTTTTACGCGGGTCCTGCTCGGCCAGGCTGTCCAACGCTTCATCGAGTGCGAGTAACTCCTCCGATCGCGTTTCTGTTACTAACGCAGCTTCATCCAGGGTTACTTTCATTGCGCCGCCGCCACGCTTGAGTGCCTGGCGTTCACGCGCGTGGTCGACCATGATGCGTCGCATCAACTGCGCGGCCGCCGCGATAAAGTGGGACCGGCCTTGCCAGACCGGCTTCGTATCATCGACCAGTCGCAGGTAGGCTTCGTTCAGGATGGCAGTGGTTTGCAGGGTGTGGCCAGCGCGCTCCCGGCTCATGTAATAATGAGCAAGCCGGTGCAATTCGGGTTGCACCAGCGGGAACAACTTCTCC
>DATASP010000172.1:0-10538 GCA_036269155.1 Candidatus Udaeobacter sp. | reverse complement strand
AATTCCGCCATGTGCAAATGCTGACGCACTTGTTCTTCGTTTAGAAAAAGCGGCTGATCATTTTTCATTCGTTTAACCACGGATTACACGAATAGCACGGATGCAAAGCAATAATCGTGATTTCCGTTTCCTTATCCGTGCTATCCGCGTAATCCGTGGTTCCTTGTGAGCTGGAATTACGATGCCTGAGGAAGTTCAGACGCGTTGCGTAATCGTGGGCGGTGGACCGGCCGGCATGATGGCGGGTTATCTACTCGCGCGGGCCGGCGTGCCTGTTGCGGTGTTGGAGAAGCACGCCGACTTCAATCGCGATTTCCGCGGCGACACCATTCATCCATCCACCCTGGAATTGATGCACGAGCTTGGGCTGCTCGATGAATTTCTAAAACAGCCGCATCAGGAAGTTCGAGAACTGCGCGCCGTGGTTAACGGGCAGGTCGTGCCGATCGCTGATTTCAGCAAACTCCCCACACGTTGCAAGTTCATCGCCTTTATGCCGCAATGGGATTTCCTGAGTTTTCTGTCCGGCCATGCGAAGCGTTTTCCAAGTTTCCAATTGCACATGAAAACCGAGGTCGTCGATCTGCTGATAGAGAACGATCGGGTGGTCGGTGTCCGTGCAAAGACACCGCGTGGCGAAATGGACGTGCATGCAGACCTCGTCATCGGCGCGGACGGACGACATTCGGTTACGCATACACGCGCGGGTTTTAAGCAATGCGAGTTCGGCGTGCCCATTGATGCGCTCTGGATCCGTATCTCAAAGAAGAAGGATGACCCGGAACAATCGTTCGGTTTTTTTCAGCATGGCAAGCTGCTCGTTATGCTGGACCGCGGCGATTATTGGCAATGTGGATTCGTCATCCCAAAGGGCGGATTCGAAGAGATCAAAGCGCGCGGTCTGCCGCAATTTCAAAATGAAATTGTGAGCTTCGCCGGATTTCTGCACGACCGAGTGTCCGAACTAGACGACTGGTCAAAAATCAGATTGCTCACAGTTCAAATCAATCGTCTGCGCGATTGGTGCCGCGAAGGATTGCTTTGCATCGGCGATTCTGCGCATGCGATGTCGCCGGCAGGCGGCGTTGGCATTAATCTGGCGATTCAGGATGCCGTTGCGACGGCTAATCTACTCGCCGAGAAACTGCGGAATGGTCCAGTCTCGGTAGACGATTTGCGACAAGTCCAACTGCGGCGCGAATGGCCGACGCGATTGATCCAGGGAATGCAGGTTTTTGTTCATCAACGAGTCGTTACCGGTCGAGCGTCTGGCAACAAAGAATCGTTGCCGTTTGTCGTGCGCTTGCTGAAATGGTTCCCGATTCTGCGGCAACTGCCCGCGCGTTTCATCGGCATCGGTCCGCGGCCGGAACATTTCCATAGCCCAACTGTAGTTTAGGAACGCCACGTTTGTTTTGGTTCGGCCGCTGGATACGATCAACCATGTCTCTCGATCTCGACAGCATCCGTGCGGCCCATGAGCGGATTCGGGCGTACATCCATAGGACACCGGTGCTGACTAGCTCGCGTCTGAATGAAGCGAGTCCCGCGGCCGTGGGACTGTTCTTTAAATGCGAAAATTTTCAGAAGATCGGTGCGTTCAAAGCACGCGGCGCGACCAACGCGGTATTTTCGCTGGACGATGTCACGGCGCGGCGCGGTGTCGCAACGCATTCGTCCGGCAATCACGGGGCCGCAGTAGCGCGCGCGGCGAAACTGAGAAAAATTCCTGCGCACATTGTGATGCCATCGAACTCTGCGAAAGTGAAAATCCGCGCGGTCGAGAGCTACGGTGCGCAGATTGTTTTTTGTGAACCGACAGAGGATGCACGTGAGGTCGCGTGCGCAGAAGTGATCAAGAAAACCGGCGCGACACTGATTCATTCGTTTGAAAACGAACATGTCCTGACCGGCCAGGGGACAGCAGCTGTAGAATTACTCGAAGACGTTCCTGATCTCGATGTGGTGATGTGTCCGGTCGGCGGCGGCGGTCTCCTCTCCGGTACAGCGGTCGCGGCAAAATCGATGCGCCCCGAAATCAAAGTGATCGCGGTTGAGCCGGCGAATGCGGATGACGCAGCGCAATCATTTCGTGCGGGGCAACGGCTCGTGACAGAAAAAAAGTTTACCATTGCTGACGGACTGCGAACAAATGTCGGCGCACCAAACTTTGCGATCATCCAGCGTTATGTGGACGACATTGTGACCGTGAGTGAAGAAGCCATCATTGCGTCGATGCGCACCATTTGGGAAACCATGAAGATCATCGTCGAGCCCTCCGCAGCTGTGCCGTACGCAGCAATTCTCGAACGTGTGATCGATGTGAACGGACGACGCGTCGGAATTATTCTGACCGGCGGCAACGTAGATCTGGACGCGTTGCCTTGGATGAGCACGAGATAATGAAGGGCCGGTCACAATCGTGCTCGACTCGAACAAAGCATTCTACGCAGCCGCACCACAGCTCAGAAACTCATCAGCCCATGGTTTCAGTGCTGCTACTTTTGCGAACTTAGTTGCGCTTTCGCGCGCTCGAGGTTGTCAGCTGCCCCTTTCAACTCCGGCTTCAGACGCAACGCCACTTCAAATTCGGGAATGCTTTCGCGCGGTTTGCCGGAGGCGAGCAGAGCCAAACCCAGGTTGTTGTGAGTCTCGGCGTTGTTGGGATTCAGCCGGAGCGCTTCGTGAAGTTCCTCAATCGCCTCCGGTGTTCTGCCCGCTAGCGCCAGCGCGAGTCCCAAGTCAGCCCGAATTTCTGCGTCTTGGGGCGCAAATTGTGACGCGCGGAACATCTCCTCAAGCGCAGCTTGATCGCGCTTTTGCGCCCACAGTGCGTGGGCCAACTGGACGTGCGCTTTCGGCGCGTCCGGCTGAGAACGGATTGCAGCTTGGAAATACTCGATGGCTTCCGGGAGCCGGCCTTGGTGCCCACGGGTAACGCCCATGACCACCAAGCCGTCATAGAAATTGGGGTCGATCTGCAACGCCTTCTCAAAATGCGCCGCGGCCTCATCGTATCTGTCGCTCACGGCCAGGGCCATCCCCAGGTTGTGTTCTATGCGGAGATTAGGCGGAGTGACTGCTAGCGCGTGCTCAAACAATGTAAAACTGTCACGCCAGAGCTGAATTTGCGCGTTCGTGAGAGTAGCAAAAATCAGCAGGACCCCGCCAGCGATTGCCCCGCTGAGTGCTGGCGCAACACGCCAGCTCCTGGCGATGTCGGCTAATCCGAACACCAGCGCAATAAACAAACCGATCGACGGAATATAGAAGTAACGGTCCGCCATGGTTTGCCCGCCAACCTGAACGATTCCTATAACCGGAACTAGTGTTCCCAGAAACCAAAGCCAGCCAACCGTGAGGTACGGCCGAATTCTCCGTTGAGAAACACAAAACACCGTAATTCCAATCAGCAGAAACGCTGCGGCGATAACCTGCCAGGGGGGTATGCCCGCAAACGGATAATAGACCGCCAGATCATTCGGCCAGAAAGTGAGCAGTAAGTATTTCGCATACGATACAAGCGCGTTCGATAGCCGCAGCGCAATCGGCTCGTGGGCAAGTGTCCGTACAGCTCCTTCACGCGATTGCGCTATTAAAGTCATGATGGCTGACGCCGCTGCCAGAGCGAACAATGGCAATTTCTCTCGCACGAGATACACGATCCCTGTAGCCGCTTCCCTCTGGGAAGCGCCCTGCGGATATTCCTTCGGCTTTTCATCCGCCACCAGACGCCCCAGCGGCCAGTAATCGAGTAACAACATCACGAAAGGCCAAGTCACCAGCATGGGTTTGGCCAATAGACCAAGTGCAAGAGTAACGGCAGTCCACGTGTACCACTTGCGCGAGCGCGTCTCGACATAGTGCGCATAAGCGATGAGCGAGAAGACGCCGAAGAATGTCGAGAGCGTATCCTTGCGCTCAGCCGCCCAAGCGACTGATTCCACGTGCAACGGATGCAACGCAAAAAGCGCCGCGACCAGTGCGCTCGGCCATCGGGCTCGAGTCGTGCCAAGAAGAAGCCAAAACAGCAGCAGCGTGTTTGCGGTATGAATTATGGCGTTAACGACCAAATGGCCGCCTGCGTTCATGCCGAAGAGTTGGCTATCGATCATATGCGCGATCCACGTGAGCGGATGCCAGTTTGCCGCGTAGAATGTGGTGAACGCCCAAGTGAGCCCCGCGAGCGTAACACCGCGATTGACCATTGGATTTTCGCGGATGTACGTGGGGTCGTCGAGCGTGATGAACTGATGCCCGATCACCTGTACATAAATTCCAAATGTAATTGTCCCCAGAGCGAGCAAGATAAGGAGATCAGGTCGCCCGAGTGTTACAGCATGGCTCAGCGGAGCGGTTTTTCGTCTCTTGGCTGCGGTTAGGCCAGCAGCTTTTTTCTTTTGCGCTGTCCGTTTGGGCATTTTCCCGCCGCTACCTTTGCGAACTTAACTGCGCCTGCGCGCGCCGGAGATTGTCGGCTGTGCCTTGCAACTCAGGGTTAATGCGCAGCGCTGCCTCAAATTCGGGAACGCTCTCCCTGGCTTTTCCGGATTCAAGCAGAGACAAACCCAGATTGTTATGAGCCGAGGCGTTGTAAGGATTCAGCCGCAGAGCTTCGTGAAAATGATCGATAGCCTCCGGAGTTCTGCCCAGCCGGGCCAGCGTGACTCCAATATCTTTCTGGATGTCCGCGTCGTTGGGTGCCAACTCTGCCGCGTGGCGCATTTCATCGAGCGCGGCTTCGCCGTGACCCTGCATCGCCAGCGCCATGCCCAGAAGGTCGTGCGCTTTAGGCGCGTCCGGTCGCACCCGCAGTGCCGATTGACAATACTCAATAGCTTCCGCCAACCGGTTTTGGTAAAAACGGGTAATGCCCATGTTCAACAGCGCGTCGTACGCCAGCGAGTCGTAGTGAGCGGGCATGATTTCCAGGGCTTTCTCAAAATGCGCCCCGGCTTCATCGTGCAGACCACTCCTGCTCAAGGCAGAACCCAGATTGTTTTCTATAATGAGATTAGGGGGAGTGACGGCAAGCGTGTGCTTAAACAAGGTGAAGCTGTCACTCCAGCGATGAATCTGCGCATTAGTGAGAGTAGCAAGAATGAGTAGGACGGCGACAGCTATTCCTGTCCTGAGCGATGGCGCAAGACGCCAACTCCTGGCGATGTCCGCCAATCCGAACGCGATCACAATGAACAAACCGATTGACGGGATATAGAAGTAACGGTCCGCCATGGTTTGCCCGCCGACCTGAACGATTCCTATAACAGGAACGAGTGTCCCCAGGAACCACAGCCAGCCCACAACGAGGTACCCCGAATGCTTTCGGGGTTGGAAAAAACAGAGCACCGTAATTCCAATCAGCAGGAAAGCTGCGCAGATGATCTGCCACGCTGGAGTGCCCGACGTCGTGTAAGGATAGTACACGGCCAGATCATTCGGCCAGAACGCGAGTAGCAAATACTTCACATACGACACAACCGCGTTCACCAGCCGCAGCGCAATAGGAAACTCTTGGAATGTACGTACAGCACCTCCACGAGATTGCGCGATCGTTGTTATCACCGCGGACGCTGCCACAAGAGCAAACAACGGCAGTTTCTCGCGCAGCAATGGCCCAAGTTTTGAACCCACTTCCTTGCGGGAAGTAAAATCGAAACGGCGCAACGGCCAGTAATCGAGTAACAACATCACGAAGGGCCAGGTTACGAGCATAGGTTTTGCCAATAGTCCCAGCGCGAGAGTTATGACGGTCCACGCGTACCGGCCCTTCGAGGGCGCCCCTGCATAGCGCGCGTAAGCGATCAGCGACAGCAACCCGAAAAATGTGGATAAGGTGTCTTTCCGCTCAGCCGCCCAAGCGACTGACTCCACATGCAAGGGATGAAGCGCAAAAAGCGCCGCGACGAGTGCGCTCGGCCACCGGGCATGGGTTGTTCGAAACAGAAACCAGAAGACAAGCAGCGTGTTTGCTGCATGCATCAGTGCGTTAACCAGCAGATGGCCACCTGCATTCATGCCGAAGAGCTGGCTGTCGATCATATGTGCGATCCACGTGAGTGGATGCCAGTTTCCCTGGTAAAAAGTGGTAAAGGCCCAGGCGACTCCCGCGAGTGTAACACCGCGGTTCACCATTGCGTTTTCCGTGATATACGCATCGTCATCCAGAGTGATGAACTGATGCCCGATCACCTGTGCATAAACCGCAAAGATCATTGCTGCCAGGCCGAGCAGGATGAGCAAATCAGCTCGCCCGAGTGTTACGGCATCGCCCCGCGGAACCGGTTTTCGTCTATTGGCTGCGGTAAAGCCAACACGTTTTTTCTTTTGCGCTGTTCGTTTGGCCATTTGTATACGAGACTGGAAGAGGACGGACAACCGAAATCTCTACGGTGTCAAAGCGTTCAAACTTTTTGTGTCGTCCGGCCGCTACCTTTGCGAACTTACCTGCGCCTGCGCGCGCCGGAGATTGTCGGCTGCGCCTTGCAACTCCGGCTTCAGGCGCAGCGCTGCCTCAAATTCCGGAATGCTCTCCCGGACTTTGCCGGATCCAAGAAGAGCCAGCCCCAGAGTATTATGAACCTCGGCACTATCAGGCTTCAGGCGCAGCGCTTCGTGAAATTGATCAATGGCCTCCGGAGTTCTTCCCAACCGCAACAGGCTAACCCCAAGATCGTCCCGAATGGTTGCATCTTCGGGCGCTAACTGTGACGCGCGGCGCATTTCATCGTACGCGGCTTCGATGCGGTTCTGCTGCCAGAATGTCTGGCCCAGCCGCGCATGCGCCTTGGACCCGTCCGGGTGCGAACGGATTGCCGCCTGGTAATACTCGATGGCTTCTGGCAGTCGGCCTTGATACGAACGGACATCTCCCATGTTCAACAGGCCGAAATAGTCATCGGGTTGGATTTGCAGAAGCTTTTCGAAATGCGCCGCGGCTTCGTCGTATCTGCCACTCCTGCGCAATGCAAACCCGAGACAATATTCGATGGGAGCATTCGGTGGAGTGATTGCGAGCGTGTGTTGAAATAAAGTGACGCTGTCGCTCCAGCGGTGAATCTGTGCGTTCGTGAGAGTGGCAAGGATCAATAGAACCCCGCCAGCTATTCCTGCGCTGAGCGACCGCGCAACACGTCGGCGCTGGGCGATGTCTGCCAACCCGAACACAAGCGCGATGAACAAGCCGACCGACGGAATATAGAAGTAGCGATCCGCCATGGTTTGCCCGCCAACCTGAACGAGCCCAATAACGGGAACCAGCGTTCCCAGAAACCACAGCCAGCCCACGATGAAGTAGGGCCGAGTGTTCCGTTGAGAAAAACAAAACACGGTAATTCCAATCAGCAGGAATGCCGCGCCGATGACCCGCCAGGCTGGTATGCCGCTTGGCCCAAACGGATAGTTCACAGCAAGATCATGCGGCCAGAACATCAGCAGTATGTAATTCGCATACGAGACCAGCGTGTTCGACAGCCGCGGGACAACAGGAACCTCCGCGAATGTACGCACACTTCCGCCATGAGATTGCGCAAACAAAGTGATAACGGACGAAGCAGCCGCGACAGCGAACAGCGGTATTTTTTCCACAACAAGACCACGGACTGTTGAGCCCAGCCTTTGCTCTTTGCCCTTTGCACCTTGCCATCTCCTCAGAGGCCAGTAATCCAGTAGTAACATTACGAAAGGCCACGTCACAAGCATCGGTTTTGCCATGAGACCAAGTGCAAGCATGACGGCCACGAGCCCATAGCGTTTACGTGACGGCGACTCGGCATAACGAACGTAAGCGATGAGCGAAAGCAGGCCGAAAAATGTCGAGAGAGTATCCTTGCGTTCAGACGCCCAAGCGACTGACTCCACGTGCAAGGGATGAAGCGCAAAAAGCGCCGCGACCAGCGCGCTCGGCCATCGGGCGCGGGTTGTTCGCAATAGAAACCAAAATACAAGCAGCGTGTTTGCTACGTGAATCAGTGCGTTAACCAGCAGATGGCCACCTGCATTCATGCCGAAGAGTTGGCTGTCGATCATGTGGCTAATCCACGTGAGTGGATGCCAGTTGGCCTGGTCAAAGGTGGTAAAGGCCCAGGCAATTCCCGCGACTGTAACGCCGCGATTCACCATTGCGTTTTCCTTGATATACCAATCGTCATCGTAAGTGATGAACTGATGCCCGATCACCTGCGCATAAACCGCAAGGGTCATCGCCGCCAGGCCGAGCAAGATGAGGAGATCAGGTCGCCCAAACGTCGAAGTGCAGCTCGGTGACACAGCGCTTCGCCCTTTGGCTGTTGTTCCAAAGCCAACAGCTGTTCTTTTCTGCGCTTTCCGTTTGGCCATGCCGGTTTGCGAGCCTACCAGACGTTCAATTGCGCGTGGTCAAAAAAATATGGCTGGCGTGAACAGGTTCGCGCGTTAGAACAACAATCCAGGAAATCACCGCTATGTCCGACCCCGTTCGTCCAATTCAACTCTCTGAAATACAAGAGGCACGCAAGCGGATTGCAAAGACCATTGTGCGCACACCGCTGATTCGACTCGAACTCGGACCAGAGTTTCCTGACATCCGGCTCAAGTTGGAGAACCTGCAACCGATCAATGCCTACAAATTACGCGGCGCCGCCAATGCCGTAGCGATGCTCTCTGACGAAGAACGCAAGCGCGGCGTGTGGACAATCAGCGCGGGAAACGCGGGTCAGGGCGTTGCCTACGCAGCGAGAGAAGCAGGCGTGCCGTGCACGGTGGTAGTGGTTGAGACCGCACCAAAATCGAAACTGGAACGGATGCGCGCTCTCGGCGCGAAGCTCATTCCGGTATCATACGACGCCGCATGGAGAGCTCTGGACGAGCGCTCGTTTCCCGGAGCCGACGGAACATTTATTCATCCGTTTGACGACGATAATTTCATCGCCGGCCACGGAACCATGGGGCTGGAAATTCTGGAAGATCTACCGGATGCCGCTGTCGTCATCGCCAGTATCGGCGGCGGCGGTTTGATCACCGGCGTTGGCAGCGCAATCAAGACGCTCAAGCCGGGAATCAAAGTCTTAGGCGTTGAACCCGAAACGGCTGCCCCGGCAGCGCTTTCATTTGAGAAAGGTTCGCCTCAAGTGTTCACGAACTGGAAGGCTTCGTTCGTCGATGGCGCCGGCGGCCAAAGCATGTTTCCTCGCATGTGGGAACGAATGAAACCAGTGGTAGACGGCTATCTCGTGGTCAGCCTCGAGGACACGAAAAAGGCGATGCGACTCATGGCAGAAAAAGCGCGGATCATCTCTGAGGGCGCCGGTGCGCTGCCGCTCGCCGCGGCGTTAACTCGAAAACCCGGCGCGGGTCCAATCGTCGCGATCGTGTCGGGCGGCAACATCGATCTCAGCAAATTCTGCGAGTTGATTTCGCAAGGCGGAGATTGACTTCGTTCACCAGTTTGAAATAACCTCCTGCAAACAAAAAATTAGGAGGAAAACAAATGAAAATTGGTGAGACAGCACCGGATTTTGAAGCAGAAACTACCCAGGGAAAGATTCGATTTCACGATTGGATCGGCGACTCCTGGGCTGTCCTGTTTTCACATCCGAAGGACTTCACCCCGGTTTGCACAACCGAGCTCGGTTACATGGCGAAAATAAAGCCGGAGTTCGAGCGGAGAAACGTCAAGATCATGGGATTGTCGGTCGATTCGACTGGCGATCACGCGGGATGGGCCAAGGACATCGAAGAGACTCAGGGGCACGCTCCCAATTATCCAATCATCGGTGATGCCGATTTCAAAATCTCCAAACTATATGGGATGCTTCCCGCGGATGTAGAGGGCGATGCCAAAAAGCGAAAACCAGCCGATAATGCGACGGTGCGCAACGTTTACGTCGTTGGCCCGGACAAGAAGATTAAGCTAATCCTCGTCTATCCAATGACAACAGGCCGCAACTTCGATGAAGTATTGCGGGTGATTGACTCTCTGCAATTGACCGCGAAACACCAAGTCGCCACTCCCGTAAACTGGAAGCATGGCGAAGATGTCATCATTGCGGGTTCCGTATCGGACGAGGAAGCGAAGAAGCGTTATCCACAAGGCTGGAAGGCGCCAAAACCGTATCTCAGGGTCATACCGCAGCCGCAATAAATTTCGCTGTCATTCCGAGCGAAAGTCGAGGCTGCAACGCAGCGGACGAAGTCCGCGAGGCCAGGCTTTCAATCCCCCGGCATTTATCACGGCAGGGCCACGGGATCCTTCGACTTCGCTCCGCTCCGCTCATGATGACAATCGCTGTTCTTCCCCGAGAATCTCGCCGGAATATTCTGCCGGGTCCTGATTAAAATAGCTTTGCAGTTCTGCGTATAATTTTGGGTGACGATCGCGGAGAGCGTGCGGTTGTTCAAAGAAAGCTTCGACCGATACCGCGAAAAACTCGGCTGGATCAGTAGCTCCGTACGTGTTGAGCAGGGTCGGTATTCCGCTCTCGTCGGCCGCGCGCAATGACGCAAACTCGCTTCTCATGACTCCACTCCAGGCCAATTGCTGTTTCCGCGTTGCCAATCCG
>DATASP010000171.1:0-7989 GCA_036269155.1 Candidatus Udaeobacter sp. | reverse complement strand
CTTTCGTCTCCACTTAGCGCCTTTCGCCGCCCGCGGCTTAATGCGCGCTTTTGAAATTGCGAGAGCACCGTTGCCAATCGAGTCTCAGTCGCCGTTCTGAACAGATTGAGAAGCTGTTGAAAAGCGACGTGAAACGGAATCGTGGCAAGGTCGACATCTGTGGTTTTGGATACACCGGCGGGCGGCATCGCGATCTCATGCGATATCGCAACGGAATGCCAGACATCTGCTGGTTGATAATATCCGATCTCAACACGGTAAGAGGCGTGCGATCCCGATGTCGTCACGTAATGCATCGCTGCCATGGGCTCGACAGCCACAGTTTTTTCTTGCAGACCATCTGCGCCATACAACCGAAGATGGACCTGTCGATCCACAGGCATCACTGTCTCGAACAACGATGCCCAATCGATATTCCAGCTAGCGAAGATGGTGCGCGGGTCCCGTGCGATGGCGAACAGGATTCGCGCGCCATGTTCGTGCGTTAAGCCGAGGCCATCGCCGACGTCAGGTGGTCGGTCCGCTGCGATGAGACCTACGATTGGTTCCCTGGAAATATGAAAAACGTCCCGGATCTTCGATGTTTGCACGTTGCGGTTTCGTTTTCTTTCGGCCATTTTCCTCAAGGCTCGCTCATCTGTGAAAGCTCAACCCAGAATATTGCGCCACAATTCAGTAGCGGCGAAATTTTCTCAAGTTCATCTTTGAATTCGCGGTCTCCCTAGCGATTAACCGATAATTCTCGCCTGAGTTAAACCATGAATCCAAAAATCGTCGAGCTCGAGCAAGTTTCTCATCGCTGTAACAAGCTGCGTGCTGATGGAAAAAGGCTGGTTGCTACAAACGGCTGTTTTGATCTACTGCACGTCGGCCACGTGCGGTACCTGCAAGCTGCGCGTGCGCTCGGTGATTTCCTGGCAATTGGCTTGAATGGCGACAATTCGGTTCGCGAGTTGAAAGGAAGCGGCCGTCCCGTTACAACAGAGAGCGATCGCGCGGAGCTTCTGGCGGCTTTGCAGTGCGTTGATCTGGTTACGATTTTTCCACAGCGCCGGGCAACGCAGTTTATTGCCGCAGTTAAGCCTGCCATTTATGTCAAAGGTGGCGATTACAGGTCCGAAACGCTGGACGAAGAGGAGCACGCAGTGTTAAAGGAAATCGGCGCGGAAATTCACCTCATTCCATTTGAGGCAGGCTATTCGACTTCGCGCTTAATCGAACAAATATGCAAAACCAGGCGTTGAAATTCATCACTCCTCGCAATTCGTCTCCGTTAAATGACACACTGGCAATCAATAAGTGAAACGGTTACCAATTGGAATTCTCGGATCGGGAAAAGGAAGTAACTGCCGCGCAATCCTTGAGAGCATCCGGTCGGGCGATCTCGCCGCGGAAGCGCGGCTGGTGATTTCAGATGTGCTGGACGCACCGATCCTTGAGATTGCGCGAGAGTTTTCGGTCGCAAATGCGTATCTGCCACCGGGTCAATTTCGCACGCGCCTGGAGCCGCAAGCAGAAGAAGAGCTTGTGAGAATGTTGCGCGATGCTGGTATTCATCTTGTGGTCCTCGCTGGCTTCATGCGCGTATTGCACGCGCCCATGCTCAGGGCATTTCCCCAGCGCATCATCAACATCCATCCGTCGCTGCTGCCGAAATATCCAGGACTTGAAGCTTGGAAAAAAGCTCTCGGAGCCGGTGAAACTGTAACGGGCTGCACGGTGCATTATATCGATGAAAAAGTCGATCACGGCCAGATCATCGCTCGCCGGGAGGTAGCCATCTTGCCTCACGATACGGCGGAGAGTCTGCATGCTCGGATTCAAATCGCCGAACACGAATTGTACCCGGCCGCAATAGCTGGATTCTGTGAAAAATATGCGGCATTAAGCGCCTAATTTACAGATGGCGCACAACCAACAGTCGTGAACAGCTCAACTACGGATGTTCTGGTTTTTGCTCCCGCCTGAGCAGCTCTTCCAGAGCGACCGTCGGTTCTTTTTGTTCGTACAGCACGGCGTACACCTCATCGATAATAGGCGTCGTGATGTTCAAGCGCCGCGCGCATTCGCGTGCGCTTCGCGCGGTCGGAATCCCTTCGGCCACTGTTTTCATCGACTCAGTAATCTGAGCGACTGCTTCGCCACGCCCCAAGCGCTCACCGACGGTATGATTGCGGCTGCGGTCACTGTAGCAGGTCAGAATCAGATCGCCCGCCCCGCTTAATCCATAAAAGCCAATCGCGTTACCGCCCATCGCAATCCCGAGCCGGACCAACTCTGCCAACGATCGAGTGACCAATGCGGCTTTCGAATTATTGCCGAGTCCCAGACCGTCGCTGATTCCGGCCGCTACGGCGAAGACATTCTTCAACGCGCCGCCAAGTTCGATGGAAACGACGTCTTGACTTGTGTAAATGCGAAATCGCGAACTGCCCAAGACACCTTGCAAACTCGTCGCGCAGTCCGCGTCGTCGCAGCCAATGACGCTGGCGGTGGGGAGATTCTGTGCGATTTCGACAGCGAGGTTCGGGCCGGATAACACCGCGATTCTGTGTCCCGGGCAAACTTCCCTCAGAATTTGGCTCATTCGCATTCCAGTCAGGTGCTCGATCCCTTTGGTGCAACTCAGGAAAACGGCGTCCGGATTAGCAATTGATTTTCGCAGACGGGTGGCGATCTCTCGCAACGCAGTTGACGGCGTTACAAAAACAATCAGATCCGCTCCGGCGCAATCTCGCAGGTCGGCTGTGATATCTACCGAGGGAGGTAATTTGGTTGCAGGAAGGTAGTTACTGTTTTCTCGCGTCTTCTGCATGTGCGCAATACGAGGGCCGTTGTGACCCCAAAGCGAAATTGGTCGCCCGTTCTTTCCCCACAGCCAAGCCAGCGCCGTTCCCCAAGCACCCGCACCCAGGATTGCCGTCTTGCCAATTTTCATTTCCGAGTAAAGCGTGGTTCCCTGCCGCGCATTAGCCGGGAGAGATTTGAATGGTGCCGCCAAACCACGACTGCCGCGATACAAAGCGACGAGTAAAACAGCGCTTTCCCATAGCTTTGATTTAGCGGGGCCATAATGGCAATCACGAGCGGCAGCGCGAGGGCAGCTGCCACCGACGCTAGCGAGACATAGCGCGTCAACCAGAAAATTAATACCCAAATGATGACACCAATCAGCGTCGCGAGTGGCATGAGACCGAAAAGTGCTCCGGCAGAGGTCGCAACCCCTTTTCCGCCCCGGAACTTCAGCCAGAGCGGAAAACAATGCCCAATCACAACAGATACAGCCGCCACGATTCCAAAGAGCTCGGGTGAACCCCAGTCCGGCTGCATGACCGTTGCAATCAGCACCGACATCTTTACAGCGCCTAAACCTTTCAGAAAGTCCAGAACGAATACCGCATAGCCATGTCGTTTCCCGAGGACGCGCAAGACATTTGTCGCGCCAATGTTACCACTGCCCCCCTTCTGGATGTCGACTCCCGCAATGCGGCCAGCTAGATACCCGAAAGGAATCGATCCTAACAAGTAACTTGCGCCCAAGACGATGGCCAACGTGAGCATCAAAAGTGGGAACGAGAGTGGCCTTTACCTTAGTTTGTCGTAGTGTAAGCCATTCTTCGACAGCCAGATAGAAATTATAGCAACATCCGCAGGAGTAATCCCACTGATACGTGCAGCTTGACCAACTGAGGTGGGACGCAAAGTTGCCAGCTTTTGTCGTGTCTCGGAGCGAAGTCCGTTGATTCTACTATAATCCAGCCCATCTGGTATAACTTGGTCCTGCCTGCGTTCAAGCTGTCGATTTTGTTCGGATTGTCGAGCCGCATATCCTTCGTACTTGAAATCGGTCTCGACTAGTTCCCAAATCGGAGCTGGTACACAGCTAAGAATCTCTGGAGGAAGATTCTGAACGCTGAAATCCGGTCTTTTGAGCAATTGCGAAATCGGAACGCCGCGGATCGTCGTCCCGATAGCAGTCGCTCTGGCTTGCTCCAAGAGACGCATTTTCTTCTGGAAGCGAGCATAGCGGTTCTTGCTCACTAGCCCGACCGTGAACGCCCTTTCCGTCAGGCGTTGATCTGCGTTATCGTGCCGCAAAAAGAGTCGATCCTCAGCTCGGCTTGTAAACATTCGATACGGTTCTTCGGTCCCTTTTGTGACCAGATCGTCAACGAGGACACCGATATAAGCTTCTCTTCTGTTTACGAGAAATGGCGCACTGTCTTGAACCTTCAAGGCTGCGTTGGTTCCAGCGATGAGGCCTTGCGCCGCTGCCTCCTCATACCCCGAAGTACCGTTGACCTGGCCTGCGAAATAGAGCCCGCTGATTAGCTTGGTTTCCAATGTAGAAAAGAGCTGCGTCGGCGGGAAATAATCATATTCGACGGCATACCCTGGCCGCATGATCTCTGCACCTTCCAATCCAGGAATAGTGTGCAACAATTCAAGCTGAACGTCGTAAGGTAGACTGGTGGAAATTCCGTTCACATAGTACTCATGTGTATGCCGTCCTTCTGGCTCGAGGAAAATCTGATGTGAAGTCTTATCGGAAAATTTGACAACTTTGTCTTCAATTGACGGACAATACCGTGGACCGATGCCCTCTATCCTTCCGGCGTAAAGTGGAGATCGTTCAAGATTTGCACGAACAATGTCATGGGTCTTCGGTGTTGTAGCAGTTATCCAGCAAGGAAGTTGTTCCACGTGGAACTTACCATTGTGAACACGGTTCAACGTGAAGATCTCACCGGGGCCGCCCCCGATTTCCGTAAGCTCGAAGGCGAACGTCGGAGGAGGTTCGTCGCCCAATTGAATGGTGCACCGCGAGAAATCGATTGAACGGCCATTCAATCTGCACGGCGTTCCGGTCTTAAATCGTCCTACATGAAATCCAAGCTGCCGAAGGTTCTCGCTCAAGCTTGAACTTGTATCCGCCATCCGGCCACCCGGCTTGCTGCTCTGACCCATATGGAGGAGACCGCGCAAGAATGTCCCAGAAGTGACAACGGCCGCGCGCGTGATAATTCTCAATCCGAAATCCGTTTCCACGGCAACCACTTTCCCGCCCTCCACCAGGATGCGCGAAACGGTGGCTTGCTTCGTATGGAGATTTTCTGTCCCCTCCAGAAGCGCTTTCATTCGAAACTGATACGCCTTTTTGTCGCACTGGGCTCGCGGAGCCCTAACAGACGGGCCCTTTGTCCGGTTAAGCATCCGAAACTGGATCCCTGTGGCGTCGGCATTGACGCCCATAGCACCGGACATGGCATCGATTTCGCGCACAATGTGCCCTTTGGCTAGGCCCCCGATCGCCGGATTACATGACATCTGTCCAATTGTGTCCAGGTTCTGGGTCAGCAACAACGTGCGAGTGCCGATTCGAGCCGCAGCCAGTGCCGCTTCGATACCTGCATGTCCACTGCCGACGACTACAACGTCGTATTCCGTTGGAAGTTCAAATGTCATTGACCTAATATATTGCTGGCAAGCATGTTATCGCAGTAACATCTTGTGTTGCACGTCATTTTCGGCTGACGTTGCTGTTGCCTGGGAGGTTTGAATTACGCCGTATGCGATGCGGCCAAGCACAACCAAGAGCAATATAGTGGTCACAAAGATGCCTCCCCAGATCCAGTATTCGATCCTTCGCGGGTAATTTTCACCGCGCATGATGCGAACTGCAAGTTGGCCCAATGTCCCGACGTAAACGTACAAAAACAACCCCGGTATCCGACCGATCGAAGCCCACAGCATGTACAAACCAAAGCGAATACTGGTCAAGCCATAGAAATAATTCAGCAGGCTCGTAGGAAACAGAGGATGTAATTGACTCAACAAAATGATTTTCCAGCTCTCGCGTTCCACGGCGGGCCCAAAGGCGCGAAGAGTTGGATTAGTTGAGAGTTTTTGCTGGAACCATCGCCTGGCTATCGAACGGCTTAGGATAAACGAGATCGCTGTGCCGACGACGTTACCTACAAACACAATCAAAAATCCCCACCACAAACCGAAGAAAAAACCGCCTCCGACAGCCAGGATGCCGCCGGGAAGCAAAAGCACATTACAAATTGCGAAAAGCAACGGATAACAGATCGCGGCCCATGCGCCCAGGCTCATCACACGTTTTTGCAGCGCCTGGATGAAGTCCACAACCGGAAAAAAGCGCGAGAGCGCAAGAACAAGAGCAATCGCTAGCACCAGCGCCGCAACCTGCCAGTAAAACGAGCGGCGAACGCTTAGCATCTCGAAATCTTGCGCGAGTCCTCGACTTCGCGCAAATTTCGCCAGTTCAGTTTGTTGCGTCCGAATAGAGAAGCGGCGTGATCAGTGAAACGGCCTAAGATGTGCAAAGGCGAAAGCATTTTCAGCGCGCCAGGTATGTTGTGTTCGACTAGGCACTCGAAGCGTGTGCGTTCCGGTGACGCGGCAGGACGAGGTTGTCAAAAATTACGCGCGTGGCGTCCGAGCGGTTGAGCGTATAGAAGTGAATACCCGCGACGTCGTTATCCAAAAGATCCTGACATTGTTCCAACGCGTACTGAATCCCGGCGCGTCTGACCATTTCGGGATCGTTTTGGCAACGCTGTAACGCACGCTGAAGCTTTGCTGGGAAGCGTGCACCCGCAGCCAACTCCGCGATGCGCTTGAATCCGCCGATAGAGGTAATCGGCATGACGCCAGCGATAATCGGGATGTGAATGTCACGAAGCGCGCAGCGTTCACGAAAATCGAAGAAGTCGCGATTATCGAAAAACAGCTGCGTGACAATGTATTCGGCGCCGGCATCCACTTTCGCTTTGAAATGATCCATTTCGACTAATCGATTGGGCGTGGCAGGATGTCCTTCTGGGAACCCGGCGACGCCAATTCCAAAACCGCGGCAGTCCGAATGCGCTCCCGATTCATTGAATCTGCGAATGAATTTGACCAGATCGATCGCATGTTGGAACGAGTCCCGCGATTTATCGTAAGCCGTTCCCGCCGGCCTATCCCCGCCAAGCGCGAGAATGTTTCCAATGGCCGACTTGGCGTATCGAAGGAGGATCGCTTCGATCTCCTCTTCGTTATGACAGACGCAGGTAAGGTGGGGAATCGGGTCCAGTTTTGTCGTGTGTTGAATGCGCTCGACAAGATCGTGAGTTAAATCACGCGTCGACCCTCCGGCACCGTAAGTCACGCTGACGAAGTGCGGCATATACGATTCGAGATCGCGAATCGTTTGGTAGAGGATCTCCGCCGCCTCCTGTGTCTTTGGCGGGAAGAACTCGAACGAAAACGTGGGCGAATTCGCCCGCATAATGTCAGTGATGTGCATTTAACCCGTGAGATAGCTCCGTCGTCTGCTTTTGATGTACCGCTTTCCCCAAGCAGTCTTTAGATATTTCTCGCGTTGGGCGGCATCACTTTCATTCAAACAGCCCTCCCAATAGACAAGCTCAACCGGTATCCGTCTTTTCGTTGAAGCGATGAGTCCTTTACTATGCGCGTGCAGCCGCGCTGGCAAATCTCTCGTCAAGCCAAACATAGAATTGATGATCTGCCAGGGAATGCAAAACATATACGTAACAGTGCCTTGTCATATCTCTCATCTCACGGGGTGAACTCAGCGCCTACCTTCGTTCCCGCCGCAACTTTCCGTCGACGTCACCGAAGCAACTCACGGCACGATTGCAGATAATAGCAACACGCTAACAACTTTGAATATCTCTGAACAAGTCTTCTGCCGGTCGCAGAAACCAATGTTTATTCGTCACGCAACAAGTGTTATTAACATGTCGCGCGTGGCACGGCATTTCCCAAGAGTCCTAACAGTTATTCGTAGTAAGAAGAATAAGATTAAAACAGAATTTCACTAAAGAGCAGCATTATCTGGTTGTGAAAAACTTTTCTCGCCTGCACATGAACCGGTTCCATATCCTCGATCCAACTGTTCAAGGCCAAGATGCGTCGTGGTTCTGTGCCTTGGCCATAATGACCAAAGCGCCACAG
>DATASP010000170.1:0-6420 GCA_036269155.1 Candidatus Udaeobacter sp. | reverse complement strand
TCGGAATCCTCGATGAAAACGATCTCGTTGCGCACCAACTCGCGGGCGCTCCGCAAATGGTGACCCTCGGGCAACTCCTAAGAGAGCGCAGAAGAAATTGCTTCGACTTGTTTCGCGTGCCGCCGGCAAAATCTGTAGCGACTCTTGTTTTTGGTGGCGACGTAATGCTGGGTCGCAGTTGTGCAGAAAAGATCGAAAATGGGACAGACCCTTTTTCTGGTGTCGCGCCTGTGCTCCGGGGCGCGTCGTTCGCCGCCGCAAATTTGGAATGTACGATTTCCAATCTCGGAGACTCCACGCAACGCTATGCATTCCGCGCGCCGGCGCGCTCGGCGCAATTGCTTCGCGACGCGGGATTTCACGCCATGGGATTGGCAAATAATCACGCACTTGATTTTGGGACCGCGGCATTGCATGACTGCGCAGCGTGTTTATCCCGTCAGAAGATTGAGCCAGTCGGGCTCGGAATACTAACCGGCACAGCCTGCTCGCCGAGTTTCTTCTCAGTGCGCGATGGAAAGCAAATTGCGCTCATAGCGATCAGTGACGTTGGCCCTGCCGCAGAATCTGAAATCGCAACGGCAGCTGATCGAGCCCGCCTGAGCGATGCGATCGCCAGTGCTCGGTCGCCGGCAAGCCTCGTGGCGTGCATGGTCCACTGGGGAATTGAGAACACCGCGAATATCACTGACGAACAGCGCGAACTCGCCCGATGGCTAGTGGACCATGGAGTTGATCTTGTGGTTGGCTCGCATCCCCATTGTGTTCAGCCGCTCGACTTTTATCATGGCTGCCCAATCGCATATTCGCTGGGTAATCTGGTCTTCGATGGCGCGCCCACGGTCGCATCCTGGAATCACAGCGCATTACTCGAAGTTACTCTGGACGGAAATGCGAAAGTTGCGTCAGCTTCCTTAATCCCGCTCATTCTTGAAGCCGGTCTCCCGCGAATGGACCGAACAACGAGTGAAACCGGCTTGGGCAACGCCGAAAATTTTCCAAGCTCGGCAGCCGCCGCTCCTTGATATCTTGTCATCGCGTGCGACATGCGTGAAAATTGACGCTTCGTGGCTCTGCGACTGCCAAAACAGGATTATCGAGACATCGAGCGCATCATCGAGTTCGACTTTGTTCGCGCCACCGAGGCGGCTGCACTGAATGCGTTGCGCTGGCTTGGTCGGGGCGACAAGGAAGCAGCCGACGCAGCCGCCTGCGACGCGATGCGCGGCATGTTCGATCTGATGAACATCTGCGGCGAAGTCGTCATCGGCGAGGGAATCAAGGATAACGCGCCGGGAATTTTCAAAGGCGAACAGCTCGGCACCTGGATTCCAGGTTCGCCGCAGTTCGATATCGCGATCGATCCGATCGACGGCACGACGAATATTTCGAAAGGCGCGCCAAACTCGATCAGTTGCATTGCGGCGGCGAGCCCGGAGGAAGGAGTGAAGGTTGCATTGCGAGATATTCCCTCATTCTACATGTCGAAGCTGGCGTACGGGGCGCGGGTCATCGATTACATGAAAAAGCGCGGGGACTCGCTTCACATCGACATGCCGATCGCCGAGATGCTTGCCATCGTCGCGCACGCGGTGGACAAACGCGTGCAGGACGTGGCGGTGATGATGCTGGATCGACCGCGACACAAGGAGATCGTCGAACAAATTCGCGCGGCAGGCGCGTCTTTGCGCATGATCGGGGACGGCGACATCGCGGCGGCCATCGCGCCGTCGTTGCCCGACTCCGATGTTGATCTTTACATGGGCATCGGCGGTTCCCCCGAAGCGGTGCTGGCCGCTGCCGGGATCAAATCTCTCGGCGGCGACATGCAAAGCAAAATGTGGCCACGCGACGAGAAGGAGCGAAAAAAACTGATCGCCGACGGCTACGAAAAAGATCTCGACCGCGTCTATTCGGCCGACGATCTGGCCCACGGTCAGAACATCATTTTCTGCGCAACCGGAATCAGCGACAGCGCGCTCCTTCCAGGTGTGCGGGCGCGGGGTGGCGTTACGGCAATAACCCATTCAATTCTGATGCGAGTCAAGAGCAAGACCGTTCGTTTCATCCGCGCCCGACACAATCTGCATACAAAAACGATCCGGCTCCGGTCCGATAATCGGGAACACATCATTTGAAGGTCAAGGAACGACGGCTTGGGCAGCCGTCGACTCAAATGCGACGGCTGGGAAGCCGTGGTTCTTTGTTCTTTTTTGGCCGTATGCCGAATTTGGCCAGCGTAGCGATTGTCTTCTCCATTGGCAGGCCGACGACGTTGGTGAATGAGCCTTCGATTTTTGCGATGATCTCTGCACCGATTCCTTGCGCGGCGTAGGCGCCAGCCTTGTCGAGCGGGTTCACCTTCGCAAGGTATCTGCTAATCATTGCGCGGTTCAGACGATGAAAGCGAACACGCGAGATATCATGAAAAGGCGACGACCTTCCGGATGTCTGGTGGTAAATCAAAACGGCCGAACAAACTTCATGGGTTTGACCGCTCAAACGCTGGAGCATCTGCGTGGCCTCCTCCAAGTCCGACGGCTTGCCGATGATTTCATTTCCAAGCGCGACGAGCGTATCCGCTGCAATGACAACGGCATCGGGCCGCATTTGGGCGATGGACATTCCCTTGCGAATGGCATTCCAGAGCGTGAGCTCGCGTAATGTAAAAGCAGCATCAAATTTTTCGGCGAGCCGGGGTGGCGCGATTTCAAATTCAAATCCAGCGCCGGAAAGCAATGCAGCTCGCCTTGGTGAACTCGATGCCAGCACAAGCGAAGGCATGGCACGGTAACTGTAGCGGCAGGCGTGTCGCCTGCAAAATGCAGTACGCGCAGCCGACACGGCTGCCTCTACAGAAATGCCTGCGCTACGGATTCGGCGAAACAGTCGGCGGCGCGTTCTTGTTAAAGATATCGGGCAGCTGTGTCTCTTTAAAATTGGCCGGCACAGTAAACTCGCTGTCGGCAATCGAGTCGAGACTTACACCTGTCAGCGTGCTCGTAATTTCTATCGGGTGTCCCGAGGCGCTAGCACCATGTTCTTCTGCCTGGTTTTTCTTGGCACCGTGCTCGTCTGCCGGGTTATTTTTGCCGACAGTCATGCACATCCGGATCGGCAGGCCGGGGAAATCGCGAAAGTCAGGCATTTTCGTATTGGCCGCGTCCCATAACTCAGACTTAATCGATTGGAGCTGCGCCAGGACGGCGGCGCCGTTTGGATAATTCGTTGAGATCCAGTAGGTCGCCTTAAAATCGGGTCCTTCGTAGCTGTATTGCTCCGTATCGTAACCATTGATCGTTTCCCGCTGGCCAGTGGGTGTGAGTCTCGGTTTGTCGGAGTTCGCTTTGTTATTGCTGTACTTGTTCAACATATCCGCGATGGCTCTCATTTTGTCCGGCGAAATGCGAACAACAGTTTTCTGGTCATTCAATAGATTGACCAGCTCACCTGTTGTTCCGTTGAAAATGGCGGTGACTTGCGGCGGAGCGTCAATACGCGCTTTGTCGCCCTTGACCTTGATGGACATGTTAGTAGCAGCGGCGACTGTACTAGGAGTTGCCTGCGCCTTTTGACTGTGGCTGGCGGGTTGCATTGTTGTCGAATAAACGATCGTGAGATCCGCACGGAGCGGAAGGATGACTAAAGCTGTCAGGATTAGCGAATAGAATGCAGTCTTCATATCTCAGATACAGATCGCTGCTGTCGATCAAGATGGCTGCTCCGAGCAGCCGTTTACGCGGGCTTCTGCGTCTTCAGCAGCTTGATCGCATCGCGCAACTCGGCCGCGCGCTCGTAGAGTTCTTTTCCAATCGCAATCTCCATCTCGCGTTGCATGATCTCCAGTTTCGAACGCGGGCGCTTCGCCTTAACTTCTTCGAGCCATTCGTCGAGAAACGCGATCTCCGAGCTCTTCGACACCAATTCCGGAAAATTTGATTGTTGCAAAAATTCTACAATCACCTCGCGACCGCGTTCAATTTCGGCTATGGCCTCTGCAAATTTTCCCTGACCAAGCAGAATGGATGCCTTGGCCCGCGTGTTCATCATAAGCACGTAAGGCCGGAACTGCTGGAGAGCCCAGGAGAAATCCTCGCGATCTGTGTGCTCCGCAACAAAACTAAAAAGATCGAGATTGCGTTGTGTGTCGCGCACCACGCCTTCGAAGTCGTTGATCTGAAAGAGGCTCAGGTAACGATGATAGTATTGAATGCCTTCCTGTTGAAGCTCCGCGCATTGCTCAGGTGTAAGCTGGTAAGTCTCGCTTTTCTGCTCGGCGCGCGCCGCTCGTTTTTGATAATATTCCAGGAGCGATTCGCAATTGTGCGGACGCCGGCCATCTGGTCGGCCGGTCATCTCCATTTGCAACACGCCAAGATCGACTCGGAGTTGCAATTTCTCCCGGCCATCGAGCCCGGCGATCTTGCGCACTTTGATACTGCCGCTCTCATGTGGCCAATCTTTCAATATGGTGTTGAGATCCAAACTCATCGTATGGAAACATCAAACATTTTGCGTTGCCTTGTCAATTAATCGTAGAGGCGCGGCGCGGCGCTCGCCGCTGAGACACCCCGCAAGGAGAGTCCCTGCTGCGTTCCCCGGCGCTGCAGGGTCCGCGATTCTCAGCGAATGTCCTTGCCGTGGCTCCGGGGAGGCGTTGTTCAGAATGCGCTGAGGACAGTGCACGCTACAGGCTTTGACGGGCCACAACTTTCTACTAGTCGCTAGTCACTCCTCATTTAGCTTTTGCCTTATGGAAGACTCAATCGACTCGTTTATCCGTTTCCTCGCAGTCGAGCGCGGTCTTTCTGAAAATTACCAATTCTCCACCCAAAGGTCACTGAGCGACTTCGCGCAGTGGTGCGCTGCCAGCAAAAGAATCGACAATCCGCGTGGTGTGACTCTGTCCGTCATCAGCGAATATCTCGCTGATCGCAAACGAGCCGGCCTTTCTGCGTCGTCGATCAAACTGATCGTGGTGGCGTTGAAAATTTTCTTTCGGTTTTTGGCCACAAAGGAAACGATTGAACGGGACCCGGCTGAGGGATTGGCGCTGCCACGTATCGAGCGTTATCTCCCGGAAACACTAAATGAATTGCAAGTGGAGCAGTTCCTGGAAAGCATCGACCTGAAAGCTGTTCACGGATTACGCGATCGCGCAATGATCGAGCTGCTTTACGCAAGTGGCTTGCGCATTTCCGAATTGGCAAATGCACGGCTTGAGAATTTCAATTTCGAGGAGCGCGTTGTGCGTGTAACTGGGAAAGGAAACAAAACCCGGCTGGTGCCGGTAGGTCGAAAAGCATGTGAAGCGCTCGCGGCCTATCTGTCGGTAGAGCGGCCCAAACTCGTAAAACCGCGCAGCAGCAGCGAAATCTTTCTTTCTGAACGAGGCAGCAAGTTAACGACGGCGCGTATCTGGCAGATCGTGAAGAAACACGCGCGGCGCGCCGGGCTGGAGAAGAACGTTTACCCTCACCTTCTCCGCCATAGTTTCGCGACGCATCTGCTCGGGAACGGCGCCGATTTGCGGATTATTCAGGAGATGCTCGGCCACGCCGATATTTCGACAACCCAAGTCTATACGCATGTCGATCAACAGCGGCTTAAAGCTGTGCATCGGCAATTTCATCCCCGGGCGTAATTTTCATTCCTTACCCGAGCGGGTCCGGCCGCAAAAATGGTTCGAGCGCCGATTATTTAAATTTCGCAGCGAGACTCCAACCGCTACAGTTCCGCTTCCATGAGACGCCTGATGTTCCTGTTCATCGCGCTCGCCGCGGCATTCGCTGGGTGGTACTACTGGAATCTTTCCAAACAAATTTCGAGCGCGCCAGTAAGCGCGCTTCTGCCTCGGGAGACAATTTTTCTGGCACACATGCCTGACTTCAACCGAACCCGCGATGATTGGTATCGCAGCGATATTTACCAACTCTACCGTGAACCTGCGGTTCAGGATTTTCTGCGCAAGCCGCTGGGCAACATTCCAACCCCGAAGACTTTCGGAGCTCAAACACTCCGGGAGGTGGAACAGCTTGATCCGAAGCAAGCCTTCCTCGCCTTGACCTCCATGGATAACAACAATCCAAGATTTGTCGGCGGCTTTCGTTTTCGTGGCAGCCAGGAAGAGGCTGAACGAATCATCAGCAGATGGGGCTCGGCCTTTTTGGCACAAACTCCGGCAGCGAAACGCGAGAAGCTTCAATACCAGCGCCATGAAATCGAGCTGGTCACCGCAGCTCCGTTTACTCTCGCGACTACTTACGATCGGCCGTGGTTTTTTGCGGCAACGGGCCTGACCGAACTGAAGGCGCTGCTCGATCGTGCTGATCACCGAGCTAAGAATCCGGAGGCTATCCTCGAAAAGGACGAAGCATATCGCGAAGCCCTCTCGCACCGACCCTCGAACTACGCGGCGTT
>DATASP010000169.1:0-4922 GCA_036269155.1 Candidatus Udaeobacter sp. | reverse complement strand
CTCTAATGGTTCTTTTTATCATTTTCTGTCCGATCGTCGCGGCCATCTTAATCATGGTCGGCGCGCCTGCCCGCAAAACGGCATTAACCGCATCGGTTTTCACGTTTGCCGCGGCTCTGTATCTCCTTGCGACTTTTGGAGACGGCGAACACGGCTTTCAGCGCGTCACCTCATTTACGATATCTCCCGAATGGCGACTGAGCTTCACGACTGGCATCGACGGCTTGAGTCTGATAATGGTGCTGCTTGCTACGATCGTCACGCTAGCCGCAATCTGGTTCGCCGGGACAATCGAGAAATATGAGAATGCATTCTATGCCTGTCTCTTGTTCATTTCCGGCGGCGCAATCGGCGCGTTTACGTCAATCGATTTATTTTTCTTCTATGCGTTTCACGAGCTGGCGCTCATCCCCACATTTTTATTGATTGGAATCTGGGGAAGCGGAAATCGAGTCGCAGCAGCCTGGAAAATTACAATCTATCTCGCGATCGGCAGTTTCATTTTACTGCTTGGTCTGATCCTGCTTTATCAAAGCGTCCCGTTAGGTTGGCGCAGCTTTGACATTCGTGAATTAACGGTCGGAGCTTCAATGGGTCTAATCCCGGCAGACGCACAACATCATATCTACCTGCTGTTGCTTGTCGGCTTTGGAATTCTCGTTTCGCTTTTCCCATTTCACACATGGGCGCCGGAAGCTTACGCATCTGCGCCAGCGCCGGCGGCAATGTTGCATGCAGGAGTCCTGAAAAAATTTGGACTGTACGGCCTTTTGCGTCTGGCCATTCCGCTACTGCCTGAGGGCGCGCGTCACTGGGCTGGTCTGCTTGTGATGCTGTTGCTCGGGAACATCATTTACGTAGGGCTGGTTACAATCGCCCAGAAGCGGCTCGATTGGATGCTCGGTTACTCGAGCGTGATGCACATGGGCTACATCTTCCTCGGGATCGCTAGCGCCACGATTCTCGCCACGACTGGCGCTGTGGTGTTGATATTTGCTCATGGACTTTCCATCGCGCTGTTGTTTGCGATCGCCGGAGAATTGCGCCAGCGAACGGGCACATTGGCTTTCGACGAACTTGGCGGTCTTGCCAGGATCATGCCCTTCGCGGGACTCGCTTTTGGATTTGGCGTATTCGCCGCAATCGGTCTTCCCGGGTTCGCAAATTTTGCCGGCGAAATCATGATCTTTTTTGGCGCGTTCAAACAGGGCTGGAAGATGGATGGCTTCCACCTTTTTCAAATCGCGACGGTGCTGGCGCTTTGGGGAGTGGTAATCTCAACGGTTTACATGCTGCGCGCCTATCGCAAAACGTTCATGGGCACGGTAAGCGAGCAGTGGAAGCAACTTGTCGAGCTTCGACCCACCCTGCGTGTGCCGGTGACCCTGCTGGTCGGTGCGCTCATTTGTTGCGGATTTTTTCCGCAGGCGTTTGTGCGAATGGTGGCGCCCACGTTCCGCACGTATCTCACGACGAACACAAGCCATCTCACAGACATACAGACCTGTAGCGACGGCGCTGTGCACCATCCGTCAGGTTTGGAGCTAAGCGACAGAAACACCGGACCCGCCTCCTTGCTACTCGGGCGCGACAGGCAGGTCCGTGGCTACAGTGAGGTGGTGTGGAGGTGAGCATGATCACCGCGCCAGAACTGGAGATTGCGGTGCTACTGCTTGGGATGGTGATCCTGATGGTCGAAGCCTTCGCCAGCAAAATCGACAAACGAATTCTAGCCTCCATTGCAATCATCGGTCTGGCGATAGTTTTTGTGGCGAGCTTCTTCGTGGCTCCATTTTCCTCGCCCAGTCAAGCGACAGGCTTCTGGAGCTTTTACACTGCTGACCGGTTATCGATTTTCTTCAAACAGTTCGCGCTGCTGACGACGATCCTCGTGCTTATCATGATGATCGACTACGCCCCGGTCGTGCGCAGGTCCTTTCCCGGTGCGCCAGATGGTGTGGGCGAGTTTTTCGCAATCCCAATCTTCACCTGCGCCGGACTGATGTATCTGGTGTCGGCGATTGATTTTGTCTTCATCTTTGTCTCGCTCGAGCTGGTCACGATCTCCTTTTATGTGCTCGTCAGCTTTACCCGGCGCAATCCGATTACTCTCGAAGCGGGCACAAAATATCTGGTGCTCAGCACAGTCTCCACGGCGTTCCTCGTGTACGGAATCGCGTGGATTTTCGGTGTGACTGGCCAGACAAGTCTGTACCAACTCACACAGGCGCTGGCAAACCCGGATGTCGATCGCGGCGCAGCGCTGCTCGGCATCGTGTTTGTTCTCGTCGCGCTTGGTTTCAAGATTGCTGCGGTGCCGTTCCAAATCTGGGTGCCGGACGTTTACCAAGGTGCGCCCACGCCGGTGACTGCGTATCTCTCCGTTGGTTCGAAAGCGGCGGGCTTTGTTGTGCTCCTACGAGTTTTACTGCCGTTCCTGACGCTGCCGCAAACGCAGGGGCTGATCGTTCTGATCGCGTTGCTTACATTGATTTACGGAAATCTCGCGGCGCTCCCCCAGGCTAACCTCAAACGGCTGCTTGCTTATTCCAGTATCGCGCATGCGGGCTATCTGCTAATCGGAGTTGTCTGTTTCGATGTCCGCGCGGTGACTTTCTATTTGGTGGCTTACTTGCTGATGACGCTCCTCAGTTTCGCGGTTTTGATAATTGTTGCGCAGCAAACTGGCGAAGAGATTTCCGATTTTGATGGATTGGCCAAACGTTCGCCATTTTTGGCCTTCGCAATGCTGGTTGGGATGGTTTCGCTTGCAGGTGTCCCGTTTACGGCAGGATTTTTGGGCAAATTTTATATCTTCTATGCAGCAGTTTTGCAGCGCCAGATCGCGCTGGTCGCTGTGGGTGTGCTCACTGTGGGCTGCGGATTCTATTATTATCTCAAAGTCGTTCGCGCCATGTACTGGCAGTCAACGCCGAACCCTACCAAAATACCCGTGACTGCGCTTTCGCGCGTGGCGATCAGCGCATTGATTGTCGCGACGATTTGGCTGGGCGTTTATCCGCAGCCGATTTTTGACGCATTAAAACGATAACAAGGAACGACGACTTGGGCAGCCGTCGAATTGTGAGTGTGACGGCTGGCAAGCCATCACTTCTCGGAAGCTCAGTCGCTTAACTCGACGTTCCAGTAAGCGAGATCGACAAAGTGCTTCCAAAGATCGTGCTGCGGCGTAGAAAAGGTAATCTGGACGAACGGTCGCCATTTTGGCCGTTTGGGTTTGCGGATCAAGCTCATGTGCGCTTCGCGCGGAAGCCGGTTGCCCTTGCGTGTATTGCAGGCGATGCACGAGCAAACCACGTTCTCCCATGTGGTCGTGCCTCCGCGATCGCGCGGCACGACGTGATCCAGATTGAGTTCGCTTCGATCGAAAACCTCACCGCAGTATTGGCAGGTGTTCTTGTCGCGCTCGAAGACATTGTGGCGCGTAAACTTTACGTCCTTCTTTGGAAGCCGATCGAACACCAGCAGCACAATCACCCGTGGGATACGGATTTTGAACGAAATAGTCGTGACCACCTCGTGATCGGGCGCATTCGCCGATAGATCGCGCCAGCTTTCGAAGTCGTGCGTCAAAAAATTATTCGTCTCGTCCGAGGAGACAATCTGTGCATGGCCGGCGTATACGAGGGCGAACGCGCGGCGGGCCGAACAGATATTTACCGCCTGCCACAGACGGTTTAGCACCAGAACCTGACTGTTTAACGATGTATGCAATTCTCTACGGTCAACAGCTTTCCCGTCCGCCTTTTGCGGACTTCCGCGTAAATTTGCGCGACGCTACCACTGGCATTTTTGCCTGTCAACGGAAGTAGCCGGCACGGATTGCTACGTTTTCGTGACAAATAGCTTTCTGCTGACGCTCACAGCGTGAATGTGTAAGCTTGGAAATCGACGTTCCACTTCATTTCCGGTTAACCAGCCCTCACTGTTCATTCGTGTCCATTCGTTTTAATGAAACCACAATTTCCTACCGAGCAGACTGAATCTGGGGAGTTTCAGCGACAGGAGGACGTTTTCCGTGAGTGGGTCTCGGACGATGCATCGGGCCCCTACCCTGCCGCGGCTGATCGCTATCATCTTTATGTTTCGCTCGCGTGCCCTTGGGCCAGTCGCACGATTATTTTCCGAAAATTAAAGGGACTCGAAGAGGCAATCGGCATGACAATTGTCGATCCGATTCGAGACGACAAAGGCTGGGCGTTTCGCGATCCATCCGGCAAGATTCCGGCGGGCGTGCCGTTTGAATCAACCGATCCAATCAACAGGTTTCAGTTTTTGAGTGAAGCCTACAAGGCAACTAATCCAGACTTCGATGAGCGCGTCACGGTGCCAGTGCTTTGGGACAAGAAAACCAAAAGAATCGTGAACAATTGCGAGGACGACATCTGTCGCATGTTCAACAACGTGTTCAACGATTTTGCCAAGCAGAAAGATCTGGATTTTTTCCCACAAAACATCGAAGCCGAGCACGCGAAGCTCGCCACTTTTCTGCACGACAATGTAAACAATGGCGTTTACAGAGCCGGTTTCGCTACGCGCCAGCGGCCTTATGAGATCGCGTGCCGAAGACTTTTTGAGGCGCTCGACCAACTCGAAGAGCGTTTGTCCAAGAGTCGATACTTATTCCGGAACCGTGTTGTCGAGGCGGACTGGCGGCTTTTTTGCACGCTTGTTCGGTTCGACTCGGTTTATTACGGCCATTTCAAATGCAATCTGCGACGTATCCTCGATTACCCAAATTTGCAGGGTTATTTGATGGATTTGTATCAGCGGCCCGGTATCGCCGAGACCGTCAATTTCGATCACATCAAGCGTCACTACTACATGACGCACACTCAGATTAATCCGAACCGCATCGTTCCGCTCGGTCCCGTGCTTGATCTGGGGAAACCGCACAATCG
>DATASP010000168.1:0-3821 GCA_036269155.1 Candidatus Udaeobacter sp. | reverse complement strand
CTGGCCTGGTGAAATCCGCGTTTGGCAAAGCAAACCAAAGCGGCATCAAGGATTTGTGAACGTCGATCGGGACTGGAAGATTCTATCTGGGGTTGCGGCATAGGCCGGGAAGATGAATGAACGTTCATTCATTGTCAAATACCCTGTTCGCACTCACGTGACCTCCCATCGATCTTTCCAGAGCACGCGATTCCGCTCGTCTGGGGAGCACAGGCTGCCAGCCTGTCCTTTTCGGCAGCTTTGCCGAAAAGCTCTTCGGGGCAATCGATTCTACGCGCGCTCTTGTGACGATTGAGTCGTCGGCAAGTTGCCGACGACAACAGGCTCGCAGCTTGTGCTCCCCAGCATGGTGCTAACGCCCTCTTTCAAGACTTCGTCTCCACATTTGCATGTACAGCGTGATGCGAGACGACAGGCGTGGGTTGCGCTGACGAGTCGAAACCGGCGAAGGGATCCGGCGTGGGTTGGCTAATGAATTGCAGAATCGCCGCAGCTACGCTCAGAATGCATGTGGCATAAACCGCTGTTTCCATGATGCCCCGGCCCTTCTCCTCTGAGTGAACCAGGAGCCCGTATATCGATCGTTGCGCTTCGTTGTTCATAATATTGAGACGCCGCGGAGTTCCCGCTTTGTCTAAGGTTGGTTGTTCGTTCATGATTGGTTTTGAACGTTGGATGCAGTGCCGCCGTGATTTGGATTCAAGAAATTGTCATGTTGAGCGGAGCGAAACATCTCTGGTTGCGCCTTAGCAGGCTGTTGGATCAAATGATCAAAGATTGGAAGCCTGGCCTCGCGGACTTCGTCCGCTACGTTGCAGCTTCGCCTGGCTCAGAATGACAGAATTGCTCATGCAGCCGTCAAACATCAGCTCACGACTGAGGAATGATTTTCCTCCCGATGCGCGCTATCTGATCGGCGTCTCCGGCGGGCGCGATTCGGTCGCGCTACTGCATTGGCTGATCAACATCGGTTATAAGAAACTCACTGTTTGCCATTTGCATCACGACTTGCGTGGACGATCCAGCGACGCCGATGCGCGGTTTGTCGAAAAACTTGTCGCCACATCCAACGAGAAAATTGTAGGACAGGCGCTCCGCCTGTCGGGTCAGCAGAAGGGCAAGCGGAGCGCATGCCCTACAACAAAGATGTCCCACATCGATTTTGAACTCGGTAGGGCAAACGTTCGCGCGCTCGCGAAGAAAAAAAAAGCGTCGATCGAGACCACCGCGCGCGAGGCGCGCTACTCATTTTTCGCGGAGGCGGCAAAGCGACACCGTTGTCACACAATTTTTCTGGCTCATCACGCCGATGATCTCGTTGAGACTTTCCTATTCAATTTGATCCGAGGCGCCGGTCTCACCGGTCTCGCCGGGATGCGCAGTGTTTCCACCCGACGTATTGATGGCGTCGATCTGACCATTGTGCGCCCGTTGCTTTCAGTCTGGCGCAGTGACGTTGACAAGTACGTTCATGAACATCATCTAAGATTTCGCGAAGATGCCACGAACAAAACTCTCGCGGCCACGCGCAATCGGATTCGCAACCGTATCATTCCGTATCTGGAGAAAAACCTTGGCCGAAACATCCGCCAGAATATTTGGCGGACAGCGATGATCGCCGCCGAAGAAGAGAAATGGATCGATAACGAAGCGCCGGATTTCACTAATCTGCACCTTTTAGTGCCAGGACTTCGCGCGCTGCCAGTTGCACTTCAGCGCCGTGCGATCATGAAATGGTTGCGCACGCAAAACATTTCCGAAGTTGGCTTCGACGTTATCGAACGCGTCCGTTCACTCGCCGATCGAGAAGCTCCGATCGCGAAAGTGAATCTCCCGGGAAATCGCCATGCACGCCGACGCGCCGGGAAGATTTTTGTGGAGTGAATTGTAGCCATCGCCTTGTGGGCGACGTGGGCGTTTGATTGTACGAGTGCACGCTTCGCACAGCGAAGCGGCTACAGAAATCTGCGAAAATCTGTGTAATCTGTGGCTAATGCCCTCTGAAATCCGCGTTCGTTTTGCTCCCTCGCCGACTGGCTACCTGCACATCGGCGGGACGCGCACTGCGCTGTTCAACTGGCTGTTTGCGCGGCATCACGGCGGGAAATTCGTGTTGCGCATCGAAGACACGGATATCAAGCGAAACACCGAGGAAGCGATGGCCGCGATCTACGAAGGCTTGGAATGGTTGGGCCTGAACTGGGACGAAGGTCCGCACATCGGCGGCGATTTCGGACCGTACTTGCAGAGTGAACGCACTGAACTCTACGAGCATTACCTGAAAAAACTACAGGACGCCGGTCATATCTTTGAAGACCAGGGCGCGATGCGGTTTCGTTCGCCTCGCGAGCACGTCATCGTCGATGATATCGTTTGCGGGAAAATCGATTTCGACCTCAGCAATCCGGCCACGCATCCGGACATGACCATCCGGCGCCCCGATGGCTCATGGATTTTTCATTTCGTGAACGTGATCGACGATCTCGAAATGAAAATCTCGCACGTGATCCGTGGCGAAGATCATCTCTCCAACACGCCGAAACATATCGAGATTTTCCGCGCACTCGGCGCGACGCCGCCGCATTACGCGCACATACCGCTCATCCTCAACCGTGACGGATCAAAAATGAGCAAACGCGACGAAGGCGCGCGCGTGGAGTATTACATCCGGCGCGGTTATCTCCCGGCAGCAGTCCGCAATTATCTCTGTTTGCTCGGCTGGTCGCCCAAGGACAATCGGGAGAAGATCGACCTCGATGAAATCATCCGGATTTTTGATTTGGAAAACATTGGACGCAGCTCCGCAACATTCGATCCTGATAAATTACACTGGTTAAATGGCGAATACGCGCGCGATCTCACTGACGCCGAGTTTTACGATCTTGCCGCTGCAAGGCTGGAGTCGAGCGGTGTAAAGCTAGACAAATTCCCGGAGGAATATGTGCGCGCGGCGCTGCAAACCTGCAAAGGCAAGATAAATACGTTCGACGAGCTGCCGGCCTATTGCGGGTTCTATTTCACGGACGATTTCGATTACAATCCCCAAGGCGTAGCAAAACACTTCACCGCCGAGAATAGGCCACGACTCAAGGCAACTCGCGAAGCCTTCAGCGCGCTTGAGAAATTCGACGCTGACAACGTCGAACTCACACTAAAAAGCACCGCGTCAAAGCTCGGCGTCAAAGTGGGAGCGGTCGTTCATCCCACTCGTCTCGCTGTGACGGGCAGCAACGTGGGACCGAGCCTCTATCATTTACTGGAGGTGCTTGGGAAACAGAAGGTACTGGCACGCATCGACCGCGCGCTTTCTGTGTTCTAATGCCAGGCAAGCGATGCGCTTGCCCTACAACGGGTATTTGAACGTTAGGCATGTATTGGCGTTGTAGGGCAGGCGCTTCGCCTGCCAAGCTCATTACGGTCGTTTCGCCGTTTTCGCCCAAGTGTCCCTCAGGGTCACTGTGCGATTCCAGATTTGTTTTTCACGCGTTGAATCGGGATCAAGCGCGAAATAGCCGAGCCGCTCAAATTGATAGCGCTCTTCGGGACGCGCGTCCCCAAGTGCGGGCTCACATTTCGCATTCACCACTTCCAGCGAATTGGAATTGATGAATGATTTGAAATCGCTTCCGGAGTCAGGTTCAGGCACTGTGAACAGACGATCATACAGCCGAACTTCTGCATCGATCGCGTGCGCCGCGCTTACCCAATGAATGGTCCCTTTGATTTTGCGGCCAGCAGTCGGCCCGCCTGATTTACTCTCGAGATCCACTGTGCACCGAAGCTCGATCACGTTCCCGGCGCGATCTTTCACCACCTCATCA
>DATASP010000167.1:0-4556 GCA_036269155.1 Candidatus Udaeobacter sp. | reverse complement strand
AAGCATCCAATCGAAGGTTTCATCAAAATCGAGACCGAAGAAGATCCAAAGCAAATCGAGCTTGATGCGACGCAAGTCGCCGCCGAAGCGCCCGAGCTTCAGGAAAACTACGGCATTTCTTCACTGCAAAGATTGCAGTGACCTTGCGGGGGTCGATCCTCGATGTGTCGGACTTTTAGCGATCAATGCAATCGCTACTGGTATTCGTCGCTCGCGGCTTTGTGAGAAAAAGTTCTACCTCGTCGTTGTAGGTTTCGAACGGATTGCCCATGACAAGAAAATCGCGGCTGTCACAGGCGATCGAGTCCCAGTTGATCACGTAAGGGAAATTGCAATTCTGAAAAAAAGCGACTGCCCGCGCGCGACCTGATGCGCGCGTGTTAGCCGGAGGAACATGCGTCGCGCTGGAACGCCGGACGCTGTTGTTCCACTCCGCGATTCGTTTGCCAGGCGTGACACCAAAGAACAACCCGCGACGCGGGTCGATGTTGTGATATTCGAGGTCAATGCTTTGGAGCCACGGGTCATCCCAGCTAAGTCCTTCGGATTCTACAAATGCTTCCAGCAACCATTTCTTTGTAATCCAATCAACGCCGCCGATGAGCGCATGGCGATTGTGTGGGATCGCTTCAAGAACGAATCCCCAGTTCTCCAGTAACCAATTGGTTTCCGCGCTGGTATTGTGCAGGTACTTCTGCGCCAGTTGATGAAATTCCCATTGCACTTCGAGCGCGCCGATGGTTTTGCCGTTCTCAAGCCGTACGATCCATCGCTGCGTAGGATCACGAGAAATGTCGCGTGTGCTCTGCACCGCATCAGCCAGAACAAGATTTCGCGGCAAGCGGCCTTCCTCCAGCAATGACAGAACGCAGGCTGTCGTCCCGATCTTTAGCGCATTCGCATAGGGGCTCATGTTTGAATCGCCAATGAGCAAATGGAGCCGGCGATATTTTCGGTAATCAGCAAGCGGTTCGTCGCGCGCATTGATGATTGCGCGATTAAACTGCACCCATTGATAAATGTCGTTCACGATATGATCGGCGCGCTGACTGAGCTGGAAATTGACCTGCGGCTCCGATTGCGGCGGCTCGAAGTCGAACGCGAGTGGATTCGACTGACCGACTCGTCCCGACCCTGTGAAAATCTGCCGCGTCGCTAAAAACGTCAGCAGCGTGCCGAGAATTGGAGGCGTGAACTGCGCCTCTCTTTTCATTAGATAATTCTCGTGACAGCCAAAGGTCGCTCCGGTGTGATGATCGACATTGTTCTTGATAAAGGACACACGATCCTCCGCACCCAGGGCGACCAGCGACGACTGCAGCAGATCATCTCCGGCTAACTCATAGGTCACCAGATCGTGCAGATGCAAACATTCCGGGGACGCGTACTCGATATGACCCATGTCGAGGTAAAGACGTCCCCCGTTGAGGAGAAATCCTCCGTTGCCCGGCGGTTCCTCGTAATCCCGGTAATGCAAATCGATCGTGCCGGCGTCTGCTTTTCGGAAAAGATAGTTTTTGACCTTCGCGGGCCATAGCTCCGAATTGACGTGCGGTTCGTCTTCACTCAGAAGGCAACCGTACTCGGTCTCGACTCCAACGATCCGATCCATCGCAGGCAATTAACGCACTGAATCGAGATTTGGCTAAACGAAAAAGCAGTTGCCCCTCACCTTCATCCTCTCCCCAAACGGGGAGAGGCGAATCCAAGACGGCATGCGATCATCCACAATGCGAGAAAGCCCGCCTCTCCTGTGCCATCTAGATTAGCGCTAAGGGCGCACTGCTCCCGCCCAGGGCTCGCATGATACAGACCCTTTGGCGGTCCGCCTCTCCCTTTTCCAAAGGGAGAGGACTGAGGTGAGGGATTGCTCGCTGATTTTGGAGTGCGGCGACATGTCGCCGCTTTAAAAGCGCGGACATGTCCGCGCACTCCAAAGAAATCCAGCCGCCCGCTTGAATCTTGCGGGAGAAGACTCAAATTTCTTTCCCATGGCCAACGTTGCTCTGCGCAGTCCTTCCGAGAAAGTCGGCGGCTTTTTCTATTTTGGACGGATGTTGGACAAAATCCGATTGCACGCCAAAGGCGAGTTGCCTTCAGACTATCACGCCAACCTTGGGAAAGGATTTGACGAGAAATGCGTACGCTTTCTCCTAGTGAATTACGATGAGCTGGCCCAGCGTGTGAAAAAGGGCGGTACTGATGAGGAAATTTTGCAGTGGTGCTTCAGCGTCGGCCGCCGGCCGTCCGACGACGACCTATATGTTTGGAACGAATTCATGCGCAAGCGCGGCTGGAACGACGAAGTCTCCGAAATTCTAAACCGCCGCAAAGCCGAGGCAGACCTGTCCCACAGGTCGGACATTGAGACGTCATTCCAATTTATCGATGCTGACGAAGGGCGACTCCCTTGACGGGAGAGGCTCCAAGTTCCAATACCCAAATCCCAAAGAATTTTCAAACGCCAACACTACGCGGCCACTTCCGCGATGTCATGTTGAGCGGAGCGAAACATCTCTGATTACAAACTTGGCAAGCTAGAAAAAATGATCTGAGATCCTTCGCTCCGCTCAGGATGACAATCGGGTGACAGGAGCTTGGATGTTGGGATTTGGGATTTCGGAGTGGCTATTCCTCAAGCGTATCGATTCGCTCGGCCAGACCAAAATCAAGTTCGGTCAAGCCGCCTTTGCTATGTGTTGAGAGAACCAGGCGCACTTTATTGTAGCGGATATCGATATCGGGGTGGTGTTCTTCATCCTCCGCAACTTCGGCCACAGCATTTACGAAATCGATCGCATCGGCAAAATCATCGAACTCAAAAGTGCGCTCGATGTGGTTCTTTTCCAGCTCCCATTCCGGGATCTTTTTCATGCGGTTCTTCAAGTCCGCAGCTTTAATTAGGTCAGCCATAACGGGACAACGAGTATCACCCGAAAATAGTTTTGCAACGCCAAATCGAGCGCCTTTTGGTAACACCGCCACCACCTTTGCTGTGAGGTCGGGGTACCTCTCGTCTGCCGGGATAAAAACTCTTAAAGATTTAAAATGTTTCTAAGATTTTTCGCAGCATCGAAAACTTGCACCGCACAGTCGCGCGCTCGTCTGGATTGCCGTAGCCAATCGCCCAGCACTTCTTTAACCGCGGACTCTGCCTCACACGCGTCTCGCACAAAACTGAATCCATGGTTCGCAGGAAGATAACGTCCTGCGCCCGCGTCCTCCGTAATGACCGGCCGCCCGAGAGCGAGAAAAGCCGCAGCGCGATCGCTGATCCAGCCGGTTCGCCATGTCACATCAACGCCTTTGATCGCGGTGAATTCACCGACGGCGCTGGCCAGGTAGCGGCGATACGACCTCGGCGTCCGTGCGACCTGGTGAGGATCGACAATTTTCCAGCCGAGCCGTTGTAACCGTTCTCGTTCGGGATCTCCGGCGCTTATGTTCATTGCTAACTCGAACTGCGCCTCTGGGACGCGCGCCGGGAGATTGAGGTACCGTTCGAAGGCAAACCTTTTCGACAGATCGGGAAATTCGCCGGCGACTTCCACCGCACCTCCCCAATACCATTGTCCGACGGTTGTGAATTTCGATGCGCGCGGCCGCGGTTGTGGCCGGAACAATTTCGTGTCCACGAGCGGATAAAATGTTTTCCAGGCGAGAACTGATTTCGGCAGTTGGCAATCGCTTCCGTGCACGTTGAGGCCAATCGTCCAGAATTCGTGGTGATACGATTGGCCCAGCTCCATTTTCGTCATCCAATAAAAGATTTCGCTTGGATCTAGATCGCAAAACACACGGTGTTCGAACTTGAGCAACAGCGGCGGATGGATTGAATACGCCAGGTTGAGCAAGATAGTCGGTCCGCGGAGACGTTCGATGAGTTCGCGTTTCGACATTCCAATGCAGCGCATCGTCTCTAGATCATGCGAGTCGGACGCGGGCTTTTGGTAAAGTAAACAGTATCGACCGGCCAATCCGTGCGCCTGCAATTGCCTCTGGAAGTTTTTGATCCTCCGTTGGTCGGCTGCCACATCGTCGGTTGCCGGCAGTAACTCTAACCAAATCGCATCCAGCTTCAGTCGTTGCAGTCCGAGCATCCATTGCAGCGGCACGGAGAAATTTCCGCCGCCTTCGCGATACTTCGCAGCAAATCCGCAGCCGAGGAAGATCGTCATCGGGATATAAAACAAGCAAACGCCCAACCCTCGACGTCCAACATCGAATGTCGAATGGAGAACGTCCGATTCGAACTTAAGATTGGGCGTTCGACCTTTGGATGTTCGGTATTTGCTCCGTTTGCTGCTGGTTGACGCGATTGTGTTGTACTCGCACATTAACCGCTCTTCGCGGGGGCGCCCGTAGCTCAACTGGATAGAGCATCTGACTACGGATCAGAAGGTTAGTGGTTCGAATCCTCTCGGGCGCGCCAGATCGACTGCTCGGTCAAATTGCCTGCGACAAAACGAAGGCGAGAAAATGCTCGTCACCTTTTTTGAACATTAGCATACTTCTCGCTAGGGCATGAAAATCGTGCTTCCCCTCGGCGTAGCCGT
>DATASP010000166.1:0-6407 GCA_036269155.1 Candidatus Udaeobacter sp. | reverse complement strand
GAGATCAATCCGCGCGACGCGATGCAGCGCGATGTCGATCTTCGCGGAATGGTGCTGCCGAACACGCCGGCTGCGGAACTGGCGAGCATTCATGCCGCGCTCGTGGCCGGTTTGGAAAACGGGACGCTGCGTCCGGTGATCGGCAAAGAATTTCCGCTGGCAGAAGCCGCCGAGGCGCACCGCGCAATCATTGAGCCGGGAGCGATGGGGAAGATTGTCCTACGGACAAGTGAGAACGAAGAAGTATGAATTAAGAAGGGCAAAACCCGGAATGATGCAGAACGATAAAAGAGATCTGAAGGAGAGAACAAAACGATTTGCGCTGAGCGTCAGTCGAACGTTTTCGATAATACCGAAGACGACGGAGGCGCAGGTTCTCGGAAAACAACTGCTGCGCTCGGGCACATCAGTCGGAGCGAACTATCGCGAGGCATATCACGGACGCAGCAAAGCTGAATGGAGCGAGTGGGCCGAGCGACATAGACGGTGCAGCCGCTAGGGTGGCGGAGAGCGAGTCGGGAGAAGAGCGAATCAATTCATCGCAAAGTGTGGCGATTCGCTGCGCGAGCTTGAGGAGACCGCTTACTGGGTTGAACTGCTCGTTGAGGGAAAATCGTCCCGGCAGAAACAGTCGCAGCTATCCGACAGGAATGTGACGAGCTGATCGCCATTTTCGTAACAATCCTAAAACGCTCGAAAGAGCCGTTCGAGACTTCTTAATTCTTCCTTCTTACTTCGTACTTTCTGTCGTTTTGCGCCAGATGACGTCCTCGTTGTTACGACGATCCACCAACGCATCGACTTTGCTGCTGGGAGCGTAACGAAACAGAATTCATTCGCTCACCTCCCGGCTCGCTCTCCGCTACCCTCGCGGCGTTGCCGTGCATGTCGCTCGTCCAGTTCGCTCCATTCTGCCTTCGACAGCTTTGCGGAAGAAAATCTCTGAGAAGAAAAGGTACCGCCCGAATCGGATTTATTTTGTTTTGCGCCAGATGACATCCTCGTTGTTACGACGATCGATGAGCGTATCGACTTTCCCATCGGTGTTGTACCGAAAGAGAATTCTTCCTTCTATCCCTTTGCGAAAAAAAATCTCTGATGTTTCCGGGAGCAGTTGCTCTTTCTTGCCATTGCGTTCGACAAATAGCTTGTCGGCTTCGGCGGTGACGGATCTTGTTTGACCGGGTGCCAGTTCGTACGTGCCGATGTAGTCGGCAAACCTCTTTGTATCGGCCTTTCCCAAAGCCGGATCTTCGTAGTAGCGATGCGCCTGGCTGGCGATGATTTGCCAATTGCCGTTGCGCTGCAGCCAGGTGTCGGTGACGTGATAACGCGCTTTCAGGTTTTGGCCGAAGATCGTCTCGGCCTCGTCAGCGTCGTAACTGAGGATGGCAGTGTTACCGATAATCCGGCTCTGGGCGTTCTCGATCTTGATGGTTCCAGAATATCCGGACGGCAACGGGGCGATGTCGGCGATCAGTTTTGATTTGTCGAAAACGCGGCCTTTCTCGTCGGCGAAGATGCAGTCGTCGGCGAAGTACTTTTTCCACGGCGCCTGGTTGCCTGGAACGACGGCGTCGTAAAGCTCCTGAGTCCGACGGACCAGTTCGTCCTGCGTAATTGGAACATCGGCCGGGTAGACGAGAGTTACTGTGTAGAAAAATGTAACGAGCGCTAGCTTCATAACAAACAAGGCCGGCGCTACTATAGGTCTTACTCAACAGGACTTGTCTATGGAGATTCACCAACTGCGTTATTTCCTCGCCGTGGCGAAGGAAGGAAGCTTTTCTCGCGCGGCCGCCAAAGTTCGCGTCGCTCAACCTTCGCTTAGTCAACAGATTCGAAAACTGGAAGCGGAGGTCGGGCAACCGTTGTTCGACCGTTTGCCGCGTTCCGTCGTCCTCACCGAAGCCGGCCGTTGTTTGATCGATTACGCCCGGCAAATTTTGACTTCGATTGGCGACGCGCAGCGTTGTGTGGACGAGCTCAAGGCCGACGTTTCCGGGAAGCTGGCAGTCGGCGCAATTCCGACGATTGCGCCGTATGTGCTGCCGGAATTGGTGGTGACATTCCACAAACATTATTCACAGGTGACGCTGGAAATCGTAGAGGATGTGACCCAGGGAATCAGTCGGCGCGTCGAAATGGGAGAGCTGGATGTCGCGCTGGCATCAACTTGCCAGCAAAGTCCCACGTTGCGACGCGAATCGCTGGGCAACGAACCATTGCTTGCCCTGGTGCCGGAAGGCCACTCTTTGGCAAAGCAGGATTTTATAACGCTGGACGATCTCAAGTCGCAGCGATTTCTGCTTTTGCACGAGATGCATTGCCTGTCGCAACAGGTGAATCACCTGCTTGAGTCGCGCCGTCTCCGACCAGAGATCGCGCTTGCGGGCAGTCAGCTTACCACGATCGCGAACATGGTCGCGGCGGAGATAGGGATTTCAATTGTCCCCCAGATGATGGTGAAACACCAAGCCATCCCCGGGTGCGTCAGTCTCCCGTTCGCTCCGCCCGTTCCAGAACGTGAACTGAATCTTCTTTACAACCCGCTTCGATTTCAGAGCAAGGCAGCCGCAGCGTTCCGTCAAGAAACTGCGGCCGCCTTTTCATCTCCAATTACGTTGATCGCTCACAACGCGAACTAGCACGCTGTCTATCTCAGCAGGTTCAGCGCCCCCGCCAACGTTAGCATTGGCCAGGCGGCGAGGATCAGGATCAGTCCAAAGAGCACAAGCTCAGGCAGATAATGCGGCCGCGCCCTGTGCACGTATCGCTCCTCAAGGAATCGTGAGATGCGTTGCCCTATCGGCATTGTAGTTTTCATGTGATCAACCGGCCACAGTTGGGCTGCATATTGAAATACTTTATTCGTCTAGGGCCAATAGGATTTGCCTATTTGCAGGGAGCGCCGCGGAGTCAGCGACCCCGGCTACAAGATTCGGCGTTGGCACCTGCGACCACAGATCTGCGGCGCCAGGCTCGGCCTTATAGCGCAAGCATTGTGCCGCGGCAATTTGCGGCGCCGCAGTGGCAGGCGAATTTCCTTTTCGATTCTTCTGTGATCGGTTCGTCGATTTCCATCGCGTAATCGTAAAAGAGTTCCTCGCCGGGTCCGATATCACACATCGCGTAGATGAAGATGCGGTTATCTTCCTCGATGGCCTCGCAGTTTGGGTCGCAGCAATGGTTGATCCAGCGCGCGTCGTTGCCGCCCACCTCTGGATTGATTACTTCGCCGTTTTCCAGGCCGAAATTAAAGGTGTGCGGGTCGTTTTCGTCGTCGGGAGCGCCTTCCCAGGAAACGCGTTGGCCGGTGTATTCTATAATGCGAGCGCCTTTGCGAATAAAATGCGTGGCATAAACGCCGCGACCGTGCACGGCGGACTCCCGAACTTCGATTCGTACGGCTCGGTTTCGCGTTTTGCGTTTCTTCGCCATGTGCTGGGGAACTAAGCAGGAACTCTGGGAAAACTAGGAACGAAGAATCAAGAATTTAGCAAACGAAATGGATGATGGGATAATATTCACAGAGTGTCACCTGAGGAATGCTCTCTACTTGAATCGCTCGACGCGGTCTTGCGATCCGAAGATGTCCGCGAACAAATGCGTCCAATCGTCGAACGGGTACGCGCCGAGCTGGCTCGCAAAAAAGAGGCGCTAATGACTTGGGAACCGATTCCGTTAGCCGTTTTCGGTCGCAAGTTACCGGCGGAGATTCGGTCTGCCTGGGTTTTCGTCCTGCGAGCGGGCGCGGACACCGGCGTCGAACGGCATCCGAACAGTCATCAACGGATGATGTCGTTCCAAGGGAGCGGCGGTATGCAAACCGGAGAACCGGCACAGTGGCAGTCGAATGCGTTGGTCAGCGATCCGGAGGCGCCGCTGGAACGGCGCTGGATTTCCATCCCACCGAATGTCTGGCATCGTCCGGTTGTTGGAAGAGACGCAGATTGGACGGTCGTCTCGTTTCACACGGTCGCGCCGGAGGAATTGATTGAAGAAAGGCCTGATAGCGGAAGCAAAGATGGAACGAAGCAGATGAAGTATCTGGGGCAGAAGTAAACTTCCACATCGGGTGGTTTGGAAGGCGAAGCTTTGCGACGCTCGTTTGCAGCCGACACAGCCGCCGCTACAGCAGGGCTTCCGCTATCAACTCTGCCATGTGCTTTGGGCGGGCGTTGCTCAGATCGGTAATTTGATGGCGGCAACTTGTGCCTGAGGCGATGATTTCGGTTCCTGGCGGTTGATTATCGATATTGTCGAGCAAGCGCTGGGCGACCTGGACCGAAAGATCGTATTTCTCCGCAAGCGCGCCGAATGCGCCTGCCATTCCGCAGCACGCGGTATCGAGCACTGTCGCTTTTCTTCCGGGCAAACGTTCCGCCAGTCTGCGCATGAACTCCGGATTCATGATTGATTTTGCGTGGCAATGCGGATGAATTGCGATTGTCGCCGGTCGTTGGTTGAATTGAAGGGCGTTCGGTTGGCGCGCGAGTAAATCATCAACAAATTTTTCGAACGTGAAACAACGCTTCGCCAGATCCTCCGCTCCGTTGATGTTCAATTCACGATAATCTTCCACGAACATCGACCAGCACGATGGCTCGAGGAATAGAATCGGAGCCAAAGAAAGTTGAGAGTTGAAGGTTGAGAGTTGAGAGACGTTGTGTTTGGCAAGCTTCGCGGCGGTATGGAGATTTCCAACACTGAATGCCGGTCGCCCGCAGCAGCGCCGATTTTTCGCAAGCGCAACTTCGAACCCCAGCGCTTCCAGCACTTTTACCGCGGCAAAGCCGATGTGCGGTTCGTGATAGCGCACAAAGGTATCGTCCCAGAGGATGATGGGGCCCCTCCTGTAGCCGGGGGCGGTGACCTCGGCAGCCGGGCTCATAGAAGACATCCGTTGTGAGCCGGGGTCGCCGCCCCCGGCTACAGCATGCATTGCGAACCAGCGATCGAATCGTTGCTTTGCGTAATGCGGCAATGAGCGTTTTGTCGAGATGCCAAGTGTTGTCTCCATTAACGCCCGCAGCGGCTTGAAATCGAGAATAGCGTTTGCCAGCGCTGGCATGGTGCAGCCGATTTTCCCGAGCAAGTCCACCCTGCTCAAAACGCGCTCTCGCAACGGCAACCCATCGCGTTGCCAGCGCGCGTAAAGCATTTCTGCCTTCAACAATGCGAGATTTACGTTCGATGGGCATTCGGGCGTGCAACCCTTGCAGGAAAGACAATTGCTAAGCGCAGCGTCCAACTCTTCGGATTTTAGCGGGTCGTGCCCATTCACACGCAGCTCGAGCGCGGCCCGGATGATATTGGCGCGGCCGCGTGTGGACATTACTTCTTCACCGGTGGCCATGAATGTTGGGCACATGACGTCAGCGTGTTTCAGACAGCCGCCGCAGCCGTTGCATTGTTCTAGGTTGCCGATAAACGAGCCGTCCTTGAACGCAAATGCGAGCACTGGCTGGTACTGGAGCTCGAGCGGCTGCGTAAAATTTTCGCGCAGATGGTTATCGATTTTGTGACGGTCATCGTCGAATATTTTCCCGGGATTAAAAATGTTTTTCGGATCGAACATCCGTTTGATTTCGCGTAAGACACCAAGGAGCTCGTCGCCGAGTTGATCGCGCATGTATTCCGTGCGCGCGATGCCGACGCCGTGCTCGGCTGACAACGAACCTTTGAATTGTCGCACCAAGGCGGAGGTTTGATCGGCGACTTGCCGGAATTTCTTCAAATCGCCTGCGTCGTGCAGGTTGAGCACGGGACGAACATGGAGCAATCCGCTGGCGGCGTGCCCGTAATAGCTCGCCTCCAGCCCAACAGGTTTCATGATCGATTGCAGCCCGCGCACGTATTCGGGTAATTGCGCAGGGCGAACGGCGGCGTCTTCAATGAATGCGACCGGCTTGGCTGGTCCGATGCAACCGGTCAAAAGCGAGAGACCAGATTTTCGCACCAACCAGACCATGTTCATTTGTGCCGGGTCGGTGATAATCTGTGTGCGCAGCCCAATTTTTCTGGATTGCAGAATCGATAGCCGTTCCGCAACGTCTTCGTAGAACTCAACGATCAAAATCGATTCGCACGGTTTCGATTCCAACTCGAGTAGATCGCGCGCGGCCTCAAAGTGAAGTTGACCTTTGGTTCCATCGAACAACGGGCGGTCGATGTGTTCAATCGCCGCAGGTTTCAAATCGAGAAGTTCGACGGTTGCTTGCATCGCTTCTCCGATCGATGCGAAAAAGATCAGGCCCAAACCCTTCTCGCTCGGCAGTGGCGAGATCTTGAGCTTGGCGGAGAAAATTGCGGCAAGCGTTCCTTCGCTGCCCGCGAGAATGTTCGTGAGGTCATTCGGCGCGCGCAGAAATTTTTCGATCCCGTAACCCGGCCAGCGTTTTATC
>DATASP010000165.1:0-6497 GCA_036269155.1 Candidatus Udaeobacter sp. | reverse complement strand
CGCCTTCTGCGGTCTTGCCGTGGCCGGGATCGCCGATCCCGGCTACAACGGGACTATCAGCATCTTCGGCAGAGAAAAAGCCACCATCCTTCGATGTCATGTCGCGAGCGACATAATCAAGAATGTCGCGCGCAACTGCTTCGTATTGCGGGTCCCTCGTGATTTGGTACGCGTCGAGATACGCGACAGCGAGCTGTGCCTGATCGTAGAGCATTTTCTCGAAGTGCGGCACGTGCCAGTAACGATCGACCGAGTAACGATGAAAACCGCCGCCGATGTGATCATGCATCCCCCCCGCGGCCATTTTCCGCAGCGTAAACAGAGCCATCTCGAGCGCTTGTTTGTCGGAGTCGCTCTTTGGATCTCGCGCGTAAAATCGCGTCAGGAAATTGAGCGTAACTGGCCGTGGAAATTTCGGCGCATTACCAAACCCGCCTTCCTTTGGGTCATAGCTGCGGTCAATCTGCCGGTAGGCGGCCTCTAACGTTGCAGTGTCAATTTGGGCTTCGCCCTTTGCGGCCGATTGAGATTCCTGCAGTGCCGCGACGATTTTGCCTCCCTGCTCAACAATATTCTCGTGATTTTCTTTCCATGCTGTTGCGATCCGCTCCAGGACTTTTTTGAACCCGGGCTGGCCATATCGCTCTTCGGGCGGAAAATAGGTCCCGCCGACGAACGGCTGCAGATCGGGCGTCAACCAAACGCTCATCGGCCACCCGCCCCCGCCGGTGGTTGCCTGCACAAAGGTCATGTAAACGCGATCGACGTCGGGACGTTCTTCCCGGTCGACTTTGATGTTGACGAACTCGCGATTCATGATCGCAGCCACTTCTTCGTTTTCGAATGATTCATGCGCCATGACGTGGCACCAGTGGCAGGTGGAATAACCAACCGACAAAAAGATCGGCTTATTTTCTCGACGCGCCTTAGCAAACGCTTCTTCGCCCCACGGATACCAATCGACTGGATTATGTGCGTGCTGGAGCAGGTATGGCGATTTCTCGTGTGCAAGCCGGTTCGTATGCTCGGGGTGCGCGGGCGTGGGCTCAGCAGAAGCGTCGCTCGATGTCACTAACCACGTTAACGCGAGAAATCCAAAGCGGAAGCGGCTCGTCATGCTTTGCCAAGTTAAATCGTTAAACCGTTGAAGCGTTGAAGCGTCAATTGTCAAAAGGCCAAATCTACATCCCAGTCTTGACGGGGAGCGCGGGCGCCCCACCCGCTGTGTCACGCGCCTCGCGGGACACCATCGGAAGCTTTTCGGCGGGGGCGCCGAAAAGAACGGGCGAGGCGCCCGCTCTCCCCAATCTCGTCATTCGTCATTGATTCGTCATTGGTAATTCGTCATTCGTCATTCATGGACACAACGCATCTCGTTCTTCTGTTTCTCGCCATCGGATTGATCGCGTTTCTTTATTCGTCGGTCGGTCACGCTGGCGCATCAGGTTATATCGCGACGATGACGCTCTTCGGGCTTGCGCCGACGGTCATTCGTCCGACTGCGCTTGTCCTTAACATTTTGGTTGCGTCCATTGGTACATTTCAATTTTGGCGCGCCGGATATTTCTCGTGGAAATTGTTCTGGCCATTTGCGCTGCTCTCCATTCCGGCAGCGTATGTCGGCGGTTATTTACAGCCGTCTGCGGCTTTCCTAAGAATTTTAATAGGTATTGTGCTGCTCTTCTCCGCCGCCCGACTCGTAGTTCGCCGGAGCGACCCGCCACAAACGTTCCCTCCTTCGCGGCCGGTGGCGATAAGCGTCGGAGCGGGTCTGGGATTTCTTGCAGGGCTCACGGGAACTGGAGGCGGAATATTTCTCACGCCGCTACTGCTGTTTTGTCGGTGGGCGCATATTCGACAGGCCGCAGCTGTCTCGGCGCTGTTCATTTGGGTGAACTCGATCGCCGGACTGATTGGCTACTTTACAAAAGTTCGTTCCATCCCCTCGCTAGGCCTGATTCTTGCAGCGGCTGCAATTATTGGGGGTACCATCGGCTCGCATTTAGGAAGCAGGCGTTTTGCAGTTCGCGTGATTTCACTTTGTCTGGCGACGGTTTTGCTCATTGCCGGAATCAAACTGATTTTCACGAGATAGGGCCATTGACCTCAATCGCCCGGGCGGTTCGGGTGAACCGCCCCTACCTGCCGTTCAGAACAAAATTCATTTTTACGCGGTATGGATGTTGTAGCCACGGCGCTGTGAGCCGTAACGGAACCGGCCACAGGCCGGTTGCTACAGGAGCTCCAGTTTCGGCGCGGTCTCAGGCGACCAGGGATTTGTCTTGTATTCGGATGCGACGATTTGATCCGCGTATGCGCGTAAAAGCTCGCAAAGCGCGGCAACATCCAATCCGTGATGTCGTGGGGTGAAATTCGATAGATTTCTTTCTGCCAATCGAAACAGACGCACCGCAGGCGGCAACCGCCTGCCATGCTTTGCGTGCGATGGATGTTCGAACCGCTTCTGAAGATGAACGAAAGCGCCGGCCGCCTGGATTAGTCCTTTAAAATAGTTCGCATCGCGGGACTTGCTCTTGAGCCAGAGTTGTTCCAGGACGTCATGTGCTTCGTAATAACGCTGTTCGTTCCAGCAACGGAAAAACGCGCGATAAAACGGATGGTTTACCACGTCTTTCTCGTCCGGACCAACCTCGCCACCGCCGAGCTCAGCCATAAACTGCGAAATCCTCTCGCCTTTGGTCATGGAGCGCTTAATTTGCTCGCAGCTCAGATAATGAGCAAACCAGCCCTCATCAGCTTAATTGGAAATAGCTTGTGGAGTGCGCGGACATGTCCGCGCTTTCAAAAGCGGCAATCCCGCGACGGCGGGACCGCACTCCTAAAATGACCTCGATTGCCCTTGCCGGTCTGCTAATTGCGATCGCAATCTTGATTTTCTCCTCGGCGCTTTTTTCCGGCGTGGAGACGGCGCTTTTCTTACTCAAGCCACATCAGTTGCGCCGTCTGGAAGCGAATCATGCCGGGCTCACAAAATTCATACAGCTATTCCAAGACAGTCCGCGTCGAGTTCTGAACGTCCTGTTGCTCGGCGACGGATTAGTAAACGTCGTGCTAGTGGTGTTGTGTCTTTTCTTCTTATGGCAGGGCCCGCTGGCCGGGCGCATTCCGCAATGGCTGGTCGGAATTGCGATCTTTGCCGTTGTAGTGCTGCTCTGCGATTTGATTCCAAAACTCCTGGCGCTTTCGGCGCCTTATAGACTCTCGGCCATCGGCGCCCTGACATTGCGAATAGCAATGCCGCTCCTTGATCGCATGGGCCGTGGACTCGAGACCGTGAGCGCCTACGTGGTCGATCTTCTCACGCCTGCGCATCTGCGAATTCGTGCGCGTTTGAGCGACGAGGAACTCGGGACCCTGATTGAGATGGGTGAAGAAGAAGGCGCTTTATATGAAGGCGAAGCCGAAATGATTCAGGAAATCATTAAGCTGGGCGACAAAACCGCAAAGGATTGCATGACGCCGCGCGTCGATAGTTTCATGCTCTCAGATGATTTGAGCAACGAAGATGCGATCACGCGCTTAAAGGAGAAGCGCCATCGGCGAGTCCCGGTTTATGCAGATACGCCTGATCAAATTCTAGGGATCATCGACGTGAAACTGTTCCTGCTCGATGCGTCGGAACATTACACCGAAAAACTCATCGCCCCCTCGTTCGTTCCCGAGACGATGCATGCGCTCGATTTGCTGAAGCTTTTCGTGACTCACCCCCAGGGTATGGCAGTCGTTGTTGACGAGTTTGGCGGCACTGAGGGCATCATCACAATAGACGATATCGTGGAAGAAATTCTTAGCGATGCAGTGCCTCGGGACGATGTCGCGCTTTATATCGAGGCGCTCGGTCACGGTAGATTTCTCGTGAGCGGCAACGCGCGCCTAGACGATTTAAGCGAACATCTTGGTTTCCGCATCGACGCGGAAGGGATAGACACGATCGGCGGACTTATTTTTACCCGGCTGGGTTATTTGCCGCCCTCCGGCACAAAACTCGAGATTCCGCGGCTCGCTATTACTGTGCGTCGCTCCGGCCGCAAACGAATTGAGGAACTTCTGCTGGAGAAAACAACTGTGTTCGAGGCTGCGGCATGATCGTGTGGTTCATCATTTTGTGTTGCTGGGTTGTTTCCTTTTTCTTCAACGGGATTGAAAGCGGCCTGCTTTCGATCGATCCAGTGCGGTTTCGGCAGAATTTGAAGCAGGGTGTACCGGCGGCCCGACGACTCGATCGTCTGCTCAAACACCCGGAACGGTTGCTGGCGTCCGTTCTGCTCATCACGAACGCAGCCGACATACTTGGTCTGCTGCTGCTGACGCGCGAACTGGTTCTGTCGTTCGGCTACGCCGGCTACTTCTTCTCCCTGGCAATCGCGCTTCCGGTTCATCTATTTCTGCTCGTAGTCCTGCCTAAATCGTTGTTCCGGCGATTTCCCTTCCGCGCGTTAGCCCGGCTTGCAGGTGTACTCGAACTCGCGTCAATGTTGTTTTCACCTCTGCTCGAACTCGGCGCACGGCTTGGAAAGCTAATCCTGCCAGCTCGTGCTGCGAAACACGCGCGACTTTTTGCCGCGCGCGAAGAGCTAAAGCAGATCACCACGGAAAGTGAGCGCGAGGGCTCTCTTACTCCGACCGAGCGCGCGATGATTCATAGCGTTGTTGACTTTCGCAGTGTCAAAGTTCGCGACGTAATGCTGCGCTCAGCGAAGGTGGTTGTGTTGCAAGCGAGCGCGTCAACTCAGGAAGCACTGGAGCTGGGCGCTGCTTCCGGTCTCGATCGTCTGCCGGTGGTTCGGCCGGAAAAACAACCTGCTGGACTGGTTAACGTCCTCGACATCCTGCTGGATCACAACGGAAACAGACCGCTAGGCGATTATGTCCGGCGCATTGTAACCACTACCGACGAGGAGCCCGCCTACCGCATTGTGCAACAGTTGCGCGCTGCCCGGCTTGGCCTTGCTGTTGTCGTGGACAAAAAGAAAAATTTTCGCGGTATCGTTACGCTGGAGGATTTGATTCGGCGGCTCGTTTCTTCGGGCAGTGCTTAGCAGTGCTTAGCGCCAAAGACGCTCCGCGTAACACCGGCAGCCCTGTCTGTTGCGTCGAACGGGCATCCTGCCTGGTCGCGGATGAGCAGGCTGGGAAGCCCGCACCACCTGTCAGACTGGAAGCCTAAGTTACTTCAGCTGCAGGTTTCGCTGCCGCGCCCTTTGCGCTGAGATAATTTCTTTGCGCGAGGCGCCGGCCTAATTTCATTGAGCGAACAATATCTCTTCATCGCTCAGAATTCGGGCGCAACTTACCAGCGCGACGTGCGAGAAAGCTTGAGGAAAATTTCCGAGCTGACGCTTCGCACGTGGATCGTACTCTTCCGAAAGCAATCCGAGATCGTTGCGAAGATCGAGCAGGCGCTCGAACAATTCTCGCGCTTCTTTTTTCCGGCCGAGGACGTGCCAGCAATCCGCCAGCCAAAACGAGCAGGGAAGAAACACTCCTTCGGTGCCTGGCAATCCATCGACACCGACTTCCTGTGGCCGATAGCGTAGCACCAGACCGTCATGCATTAGCTCGCGTTCAATACCTTCGATCGTGCCCTTGACGCGCTCATCACTGACCGGAAGAAACCCAGCGAGCGGCATTGTCAGGAGGCTCGCGTCAAGGGCATCGGACCCATAAAACTGTGTGAAAGCCTTCTTCTTCTTGTTATAGCCGCGATCGCAAACTTCTGCGTGAATCTGATCCCGAATTTTTTGCCACCGTCCAAAGTGCTCGTTTGCAGCGCACTCGCAGTCCTCAATCAGCTTTATCGCGCGGTCGAACGCCATCCAGGCCATCATTTTCGAGTGCGTAAAATGCTGGCGAGGGCCACGCACTTCCCAAATTCCTTCATCCGGCTCCTGCCAGTGTGACTCCAGGAATTTCATTAGCGCGACCATCAACGACCATTCGGGTTCGGTCATTTTGATTCCGGCATGATCCGCCCGCCATATCGCAGCCAGCACTTCGCCATAGACATCGAGCTGAAACTGCTGTGAAGCTGCATTTCCAATACGCACCGGCCTGGAGTTCTCGTAACCGGAGAGCCATGGAATCTCGTACTCATCGAGACGGCGTTCGCCACGGACGCCGTAAATCGTTTGCATTTGTGCCGGGCTCCCTGCGATAGCGCGCAGCAGCCATTGCCGCCAGGATGTGGCTTCGTCCCGGTAACCAGCGCTCAGTAACACGAGCAAAATCAACGCCGCATCTCGCAACCAGCAGTAGCGATAATCCCAGTTGCGCACGCCTCCTATTTGTTCTGGCAGTGAAGTGGTAAGCGCTGCAACCAGACCGCCGGTAGGCGCATAAGTCAGTCCTTTAAGCGTGATCAGTGAGCGCACGATCGCATCGCGCCATTTCCCTTCGGTGTGAAATTGTTTCGCCCAATCCGTCCAGAACATCTCCGTGTCGCGCAATGCGTGGTCGGCGTGTATTTTTCTCGGCGG
>DATASP010000164.1:0-3541 GCA_036269155.1 Candidatus Udaeobacter sp. | reverse complement strand
AGTTTGTCACTCACGAATCGGTATATTGCTGACGAAAAGCCCGGTGTTCCACCGCTGTGCTGGACGAGGCGGTGACCGTGATAGTTTTCGATGAACCAGCCAAAGCCATAGTTGAATGGCGCGTCGGTTCCATCATTGGTAGCTGGGGGCGTCCACATCTGGTCGAGGCTTGATCTCTTTAAAAGCTTTTCCGTGTAAAGCGCCGCGTCCCATTTAGCCATGTCTTCGACGGTGGAAAGGAGACTTCCTGCCGAAAATGCGATTGCCGGCAGCAGAACCGGCCGATTCTCAAAGTGATCGTTCTTCCATTCGTAGCCAGAGGCACGATTTCGCACGATCGGTAGCGGATCGGTGCTGCGCGTTGCGTTCATGCCGAGCGGCTTAAAAATGCGCTCGTCGAGGAACTGCCAGTAAGATTTGCCGCTCGCCTTCTCAATGATAATGCCAAGCAGATAATAGCCGGTGTTATCGTACGCCCACGTTTCCCCTGGCTGAAACTCAAGAGGCAACTTGAAAAACATTTTGAGCAGCTCATCTCGCGACGGGGCCGTTTGAAAAGCGAGATTCGTTCTGAAAACGTCAAGCCAGTGCGGGACCGCGACATGGTTTTGAATACCGGATGTATGCGTGAGCAGGTGCCGAATTGTGATGGCGCGCCACGTTTGTGGCGCCTCCGGAAAGTATTTCGTGATTGTGTCGTCCAGACGGACCTTACCTTCTTCCACCAGCATCATGATTGCGGTGGCGGCAAACTGCTTCGAAGTAGAACCGATTTCGTAAACAGTTTCTTTTGTCGCCGGGGATCTTAATTCCAGGTTCGCGAATCCGTACCCTTGCGCTTTGGTGATGTGCCCATCGCGCACAATGGCGATCGATGCTCCGGGAACATGCAATCGCTTTATCTGCGCAATGATGTAGTCGTCGATTTTGTCGGCCTTGCCTGGAACCGGTGCGCCGAATATCACTAACAGCGCGATGGCGACTGCGGGATGCCTAATCTCCATTACGGCCGATCAACAAACTATTTTCTTACGCCCTCCAGTTCGTCTGCGAGCGCGCCGGCATCATAAACCTTGCGCAGCGCTTCGGTGATGGCGGCGGAATCGACCGATACAGCGCGGGCTTGTGTATCGGTATAGCTGCAATCGAGAACCAGCGACTGGATGTTGCCGTCAAAAATGATCCCGACGAATTCGTTCGACTTGTTTACGACCGGGCTGCCGCTGTTACCGCCGATGATGTCTGCGTCGGAAACAAAATCGAGATGTGTCGTCAGATTGAGATCTGCCTTCTTGTCGATCCAACGCTGCGGCAGAACAAACGGCGGTTTGTTGTCGTGCTCGGCGGAACGTTGGTATAGCCCAGCGAAATCGGTGAACGCCGGGATTTGCTTTCCATCCTGTTCGTATCCGCGCACAGTCCCGTAGGAGAGCCGGAGCGTGAAGGTCGCATCCGGATAACTGCCGGTCCCTTCAATGGCAAAACGCGCCTTCGCGATCTCTGCGTACGCCTGCTTTTTTATTTCATCCTGTGCATCGTAAAGCTTTCGCGCTTCTCTGGCCGGTCCATCTATGAGGCGCGCAAGATCGAGCATTGGATCATGCGCTGCCTGCAAAGCAGCTGCGTCTTTGTGGTAGAGGTCTTTCCGCACAGCCACATCTTTCAGTTTTGTGCCGGAGACGAGTTCCACAGCGCGCGCGTGCGGCGATTTTCCGGTGAGCACTTTCTGAACGAGCGGATTGTCTGCACCAAACTGAGAAGCGAAATCGGTAAGCGAATCGGTCAGTCGCAATATTTCGTAATCATCATAGATCGGTTCGGTCGAGAAGAGTTCCAGCTCGAGCGATTCACGCGCGCTGTCGCGAAATTGCGCGACCCGTTCGCCGTTCGGTTTAACACGTTCGTCAATCGCGCGCGTTAGAAGCCGGGCATATTTGAAAAGATTTCCGGAGAGCGCTCGTGGTCCGCGGTAACCGATGGTGACCGGCCGTTCCTGCTCGAGGTAGTTATATAGCGGCGCGTTTTTCGCGATCTCAGCCTGGGCGCGTTTGATTCGGTCGTAAGCAGAAATCGTCGATTTAAATTTGGGATCGCGCACAATTGCGTCGCGCAACTTTTGCTCGCGGGCCTTGAGCACCGACCAGATTTGGGGATCAAGCAGACCGGCCAGATAACCGTCGTAACGCTTCCGGTTGTTTTGGTCTCCGAAAAGATCGTCGCGCGCCTTCCTTGCGTTCTCAAAAGAGCGCGCGCTGTAAGCCAGTTCGAGCACCTCACGCCGGTTAAACATTCGCAAGACGTAAGGCAGATATCGATCGCGCGTGTCGGCCAGTTCATCCAAAGTGAGTTGCCGATCCGTTTTCCCTGGACTTCCGCTGACGAACGTCAATTCGCCGTCGCTCGGCCCATGCACGTTCCATTTTAGAAAATTGTCGACCTTCGCGGGCTGACCGTTTTCATAAACGCGAAAGATGCAAACGTCCAGATCGTACCGGGGATACTCAAAGTTATCCGGATCACCGCCGAAGAAAGCCATCTGCTGCTCGGGCGCGAAAACCAACCGCACGTCGTCGTAGCGTTTGTATCGATACAAATGATAAGCGCCGCCTTGGTAGAGCGTAACAACGTCGGAACGCAGCCCGGTTTTGTCTTTGCTTTCCTTTTCAATCGCAGCGATGACGGCGTTGCGCGCACCGGAAGCCTGGTCGCTCGTCATTCCTGGTTTGACCGCGGCGTTTACCCGCGCAGTTACATCTTCAATCGATATCAGAACATTGAGCTCGAGATCGCTGGATTTAATTTCGTCGGCCTGCGTTTTCGCATAAAAACCGTCCCGTAGATAATTGTGCTGCGCGTCGCCCATCTTCTGCAGTGTGTCGGCGCCCACGTGATGATTCGTGATCACGAGTCCATTTGCAGAAACGAACGAGCCGCTGCCGCCGGAATTGAATCGGACACTGGCCTTTTGCAGATGCTCAAGCCACTGCGGTGTCGGTTCGAACTGGTATTTTTCCTTCAGTCGTTTCAGCGGCGGCGCATTGAAAAGCCACATTCCTTCGTCGGCGAATGCGGATGCAGCGAAGCTGGTTGCGCATGCCATCGCGAAGACCCGTAATTTTCGTCCGGAAATGAAATTAATGAGCATCGCGCAGCATAGAATGCTGCTCTGCGCGCGACAACTCTTGCCCTAGCACTCGGGGTTCAAGCCCGAGCTGTGACCATTGGCTGAGCGAATAAAGTGAAGCGCGTTAGTATCTTCTAATGCGTAGTTCCGTTTTCGCGAGCCAAGAGCACTTAGGGCGGCAATTGCGGCCAGCGACATGACGACAAGGACGACGATAGTAATTTCGAGCAAAGTCAACATTCCGTACGCGAGCGCCTTCGGAGCGGGATTCATCGCTATCTTAGACAGGCAACGCAATTCTGAGGTTACAAAAAGAATCCGAAAATTCGAAGCGTTCCGTTTTTTTGAATTAACTACGGCCCGATTGCGTGAAGCGACAAGCGGCTCTTGATTAAGGAAGATGTTCCGAACGAGGCG
>DATASP010000163.1:0-4607 GCA_036269155.1 Candidatus Udaeobacter sp. | reverse complement strand
CACACCACGGCGACTTTGCCACCGAGCATCACATCCAGCGCACGGTTCAGTCCATCGACAAGGGAATGTCGACAGCCGTACAGGTTGTCGAACTTCGACTTCGTAACCGAGTCGTTCACATTGATCGCGGGAACAAGCAGCCGCTTTTCCTGATGCATTTTGTAGAGCCGATGCACGCCGGTTGTTGTTTCCTCCGAAACTCCGCGCCAATCCTTCACAATCTCGTGCCAGCGATATGGATTCTCTCGATGAATCTCGAGCAGCAAATCTTTGATGACCTGTTCTTCCTTATTTGCCGATTTCGATTTAGTCCAATCGCTGCCTTCCTCTAACTCGTAGCCTTTATGAATGAGCAACGTGGCGTCTCCGCCATCATCGACGACCAGTTGGGGACCTTTGCCTTCCGGATGCGAAATAGCCCGATAAGTGCACCACCAGTAATCTTCCAGTGATTCGCCTTTCCACGCGAAGACAGAAATACCTCTTTTCGCGATAGTCGCGGCGGCATGATCTTGCGTGGAGAAAATGTTGCAGCTTGCCCAGCGCACGTTGGCGCCCAGATCGACAAGCGTCTCGATGAGAACAGCGGTCTGCACGGTCATGTGCAACGATCCAGTGATGCGCACACCCGCGAGCGGTGTCTGCGGCGCGTACTTTTGCCGAATCGCCATCAGACCTGGCATCTCCTTTTCCGCGATGGAAATTTCTTTCCGGCCGAAATCAGCCAATGAAATATCGGCGACTTTGTGATCCTGTGTCTGCTTCGGTGCTTCGGCGAGTTTGTGCATAGTTTTAGGTTTTAAGTGTTAAGTTTTAAGAACGTCTATATCGGCCGCTTCTGATTCGCTGCATATTTCTTCAGCACGGCAGCGCGCAGCCCTTGCAGCATTGCCGAGATCTCGCGGGACTCCCGGACCAATGAGTCGAAACTGCCTTTGTCCAGCTCATTGAGTTTGCGGGCGATATAGAGCTGAGTACGCAGTTCGCCGCAGGAGCCTTTGGAGAAGTTTAGAAAATGAGCGAAGTCTTTGTTGCTGCCTCGCTCGGCGCCTTCGGCAATATTCGACGAAATTGAAAGTCCAGCGCGTTCGATTTGGTCTCGCAGAGTGAATCGCTTGCATTTTTCGAATGCTTCAAAAATGCCAACGGATAATCGGCATCCACGTTGCCAAACTTCTAAATCTTCGAATGATTGGTAAGCCATACTTAAAGCTTAAAACTAGCGAACTGCTGCGCACAGCGCCTCCGCCTTGTTCGTTTTTTCCCAAGTTATCGCATCCAGATCATCGATACGTCCGAAATGACCGTAGTTGGTTGTTTTGCGATAGATAGGACGAAGCAGATTGAGTTGCTTGATGATTTCCGCCGGTTTGAAGTTGAAAACTTCCCAGATCGCCCGCTCAAGTTTTTCTTCGTCGACTTTGCCGGTACAGAAAGTATCGACGCTGACGCTAACGGGCTCGGGATGACCGATGGCGTAGGCGAACTGAACTTCGCATCGATCCGCCAAACCGGAGGCCACGACATTCTTCGCTATCCAGCGGCCCATGTAAGCCGCGCTGCGGTCGACTTTGGTTGGATCTTTTCCAGAGAACGCGCCGCCGCCGTGCCGTCCCATTCCGCCGTAGGTATCGCAGATGATCTTGCGGCCCGTGATGCCTGCGTCGCCCTCAGGGCCGCCGATCACGAACCGGCCCGTTGGATTGATTAGATACGTTGTCTTCGCATCCAGCCATTCGGCAGGGATGACTTTCTTAATGAGAAGTTCGATTAAGGTCTCGCGTACTTCCTTTTGTTTTACGTCTTCGCTGTGTTGTGAAGAAACGACGAGTGTTGTGGCTCGCACCGGCTTATAGCCATCATATTCGATCGAGACCTGTGTCTTGCCATCGGGACGCAACCAGGGAATTTCACCAGATTTTCGCAAGCGCGTTAGCTCGCGTCCGAGTTTGTGAGCGAACGAGATCGGCGCCGGCATCAGCTCCGGCGTTTCATTGCATGCGAAGCCAAACATCAACCCTTGATCGCCAGCGCCTTGCTCGGCAGTAGCTTTTCCATCCGCCGGCGCCTCATCGACACCTTGTTTAATGTCGCGCGATTGCTCGCTCATCTCCCAAATCACTCTGCAGGTGTCGGCGTGAAAGGCACAATCGCCATTTACATAACCAATGTCGCGGATAGCTGTGCGAACCCGCTCCTCAAAGTCAACGCTCGCGTTGCTGGTAATTTCGCCGGCCAGCACGACAAGGTTTCCCTTGGCAAGCGTCTCGCACGCCACGCGACTCAATGGATCCTGTTCGAGGCAGGCATCGAGAATAGAATCACTAATGGTGTCGCAAACCTTATCTGGATGGCCTTCGGTGACGGACTCGGAAGAGAAAATGTAACGGCGAGACATGAATTGAAGAACGTTGAAGCGTTAAAGGGTTGAAGCGTTAGACCGGTCGACTACTGCCGGCATTCTCAGCGTTGTTACGATTCAACGGTTCAACGCTGTAGCGATCTCGACAGACATATTGACCAATCATGATGCGTCGATATATCGTTGGCTCGTACCATGGCGTCAACCATTAATTTGTTGCGGTTGCTGGCAGACCCGACCCGACTGCGTCTCGTGCTTCTGCTCGAGCAGGAAGAGCTTTCGGTTGCGGAGTTACAGCAAATTTTGGGCATGGGCCAATCGCGCATTTCCAGTCATCTTGCTCAGCTCAAAAGGGCGGGTCTCGTAGCTGATCGACGCGTGGGAAAGAACGTCTATTACGGCGCGAACCACAACGTGCAAAGCGCACAGCGGGAACGCGTGGCGGAAATCACGCTGCTGCTTGCGCGAGAATTGCCTGAAACCTCGCGCGACCGCACGAGTCTCAAGCTTGTTCTCCACAAGCGTCAGGACAAAGCGAGGAAATACTTTGATGAACTCGCCGGCAAATTTGGTCGAGGTTACGTGCCGGGTCGGTCATGGAAGGCGCTGGCGCATACGCTGATCACTTTGCTCCCGCCGCTGACTGTGGCAGACCTCGGGGCAGGTGAGGGAACACTGTCTCAGTTACTGGCAAAAAAAGCGCGCAAAGTCATCGCCGTGGACAATTCGCCCAAAATGGTCGAGTTCGGCTCAGAGCTGGCGAAGAAACATGGATTTAATAATCTGGAATACCGGCTCGGCGATATTCAAGACCCGCCGATCGCAAAAAACAGCATCAACCTTGCGATCCTGAGCCAGGCGCTGCATCACGCTATTCACCCCGAGCGCGCTATTGATGCGGCTCATCGAATTTTGAAGCGCGGGGGCCGTTTGGTCATTCTCGATCTCTTGAGTCACAGGTTCGACAAAGCGCGCGAACTCTATGCGGACCACTGGCTTGGGTTTAGCGAAGTCAGGCTGCACCAGCTCCTGGAAAAGAGCGGTTTCCGAGAGATCGAGGTCAGCGTTGTTTCTCGAGAAAAACAGAGCCCGCATTTCCAAACGGTTTTCGCTACAGGCGTGAAGTGAACGCCGAAGGGGCGTCTTTTGTCTAATCTGTGCCTTCGCAGTATTATCCCGTGCAAACCCAATCTCTTTTTATGAGCGGTTTCTTCGAGGAGGTGAAACGGCGAAAGGTTTATCGGGTGGCGGCAGCTTATGTCATCGCAGGGGGCGCCATTATCCAGCTTGCTTCGGCAGCCTTTCCGGCTTGGGAATTGCCAAACTGGGCACTGCGCTTGGTAATTGTACTGTTGCTCATAGGATTTCCGATCGCGCTCATTCTGGCATGGGCGTTCGATTTAACAGCGCAGGGAATCAAAGCGGCGCCAACATCCGGTGCGTCCGGCTCGCATCTGCGGCGGAACGTCATTACGCTCGTCGCAGCCGGCGTGATCATTTCTGCTGCTGCTGGCTTCTTTCTCCTGCCTCGCGTCTCTGCGCACAAGGTCGACAAGTCGATTGCAGTGCTGCCTTTTGAAAATCTGAGTGATGACAAGGAAAATAGTTACTTCGCGGACGGCATTCAGGATGACGTCCTAACCCACTTATCCAAAATAGGCGATCTCAAGGTGATCTCCCGCACATCGGTCATGCCTTATCGAGGGAAAACGTCCAACGTTCGTGAAATCGGGAAGGCATTGGGTGTCGGTGCGATTCTCGAGGGCAGTGTTCGCCGCGTTGGAAATCGGGTTCGAGTGAATGTGCAGTTAATTAATGCTGACACCGACGAACATCTGTGGGCGGAAGACTATGATCGCGACTTAACCGATGTGTTTGCCATTCAAACTGATCTCGCACAACAAATCGTGCGCGAATTGCAGGCGAAGCTCTCGCCAATAGAGAAGGCGCAAATCGAGCGCCGGCCCACTGAGAACGGCGAAGCCTATCTGGCCTTTGTTCAAGCCCACGAATTGTTCTATCGCCCGGATGGCACGCTTCGCGCCAACACGGAAAAAGCAGAACAGCTTTTCGAGCGCGCAACCGAACTGGATCCGAACTTCGCGGGAGCGTTTGCCGGACTGGCACGGGTCCACGATTGGGCTTATCACGATTTCGATAAAACACCTGCGCGAAAGGAAAAAGCGCGCGCCGCGGCGGAGACAGCGATTCGTTTGCAGCCAGATTTGCCCGAAGGGCATCTTGC
>DATASP010000162.1:0-3584 GCA_036269155.1 Candidatus Udaeobacter sp. | reverse complement strand
GATGCTCACTGCCGGGTTGTTCTTCTCTTATACCGGCGGCTACGCCTTTTGGTTTTGGATGCCGACCATGCTTCAGCGGCTCACCGGTTGGACTGATGTTCAGCGCATTGGCTGGATCGGCGCGATTCCGTTTGTTGCGGGGCTCATCGGAATGCTGTTGCTTGGCTGGAACTCCGATCGCACGCGCGAGCGCCGCTGGCATTTTGCCGTCCCACAATTAACCGCTGCGTTAGCGTTGGGCGCGTGGTTCCTTGCTCCGCATTCGATCGCACTGCTAATCGTGGTGTTCACGCTGATGGGCTTCGGAACGGTGGCATATCTGCCATCGTTCTGGGCGCTCCCGTCTTCATTTCTCACCAGCTCGGCAGCTGCAGCAGCGGTCGGCTTCATCAATTGCACGGCCAGCATTGGCGGATTCTTTGGTCCTAAGATCATTGGCGATCTGAGCCAGCGCACCGGCTCATTCCGCGGAGGGTTTATTTTTATGGTCGCGTGCTGGATAATCGCATCCCTGCTGGTGCTGCTATGCCCGCGCGAGCGGGTTTGATCCAGATGGGATTAACTTACTTGTAGCGATCTATTGCGTCGGCTTGATCACAAAACCCGAGGAAACTCGTAGTCTCTTGCGTCCAAGTGCTGGATCCACAGTGACTCGCCCGGCACCGATCAGATCGTTTACCCACTTCTCGACGTCGGCTTCCCACACCAATGGTGTCTCTAGTGTTAGGCACAGTAAATCGTCGTACTTAATAGATTTTCGCTGCTGCAGCAGCGCGTCCAGCTTTTGTCTCGCTTCATCCCGATAAGTTCGTCGCAGCGTCCGTGCGATCTCGGATGAAGCTTGCAGACCTTCAGTCAAAGCGTCGAATTCCACTTGGCCGGACAAATCAGGCCGTTTCCTTTTCTTCGCTTCTCCTCGCGCACTTTCACCAGTTTCGAACGCGAGTTGCTCAGCGGCTTTGAACACGACGACTCCGTGTGGGCTATTCGTGCCAAAAATGAGGTAATAGTGAACCGTGTCTTCAGCCGCCCTGAAAACGGCGGCTGTCGTCGTATAGGTAAATCTCGCGAGCCTTTTCAGATTTTCCGCATAGCGTTTAACCAAGAACTGCTCTCTAGCAGTGCCATGATGCGAGCTTGCCTCACGCACGACAGTTTCGTCGGCGAACAGTTCGTTGAACTGCGTAGCGTGTTCCTCTTGGCTTACGAACCGGCGGATGTGGTATGTCATCATTGTCACAAGGATCTCCGCCGACCTATCTTCGACCAATGGCGCGACTTTCTTGAGCGCAAAACCAGTCCAGCCCTTCGGATCGATTAGCAGAAACCGAAACGGCAATCCTTTCGCCTTGCTAAGAAATTGTCGGATCTGCGGCAGATTTTCTTCGAATTCTCCCTTTAGGACGACGATTTCGATCTTGTCGGTTCGCTTGCTTGCAGCGAATGCACTAAGCTCCTCAAACGACTGCGGATCAGATTCAACAAAGCAGAACCGCAAGCGACGCTTCTTCCCAATTAGAGACAAATTTTCCTGACACTTCGAAAGTACATGAAATGCAATGCCAAATGAAGTGTCTCGATAGTCCGGCTCCGCCGACTGCCAGGGGCCAGCAAAGCAGTCGACGTAATTGATAGAGTCCCATTGTGAAAGGACTTTGTGACCTAAACGGTCAAGATACTTGGTTAGCAGGGTGTGCTTAATGTAAGTCTGTTCTCTACCGCGATACGCGTCGGGAAGAGCCATTGGTCACGCGGCCAGGCTACGAGGTCGTGGAAACCGATTAAGAAGTTCGAATCGCGAGGCGCGGTCTGGACAGGCCGTTGCGGCGATCTTTGGAAATTCATCGTACGTTCGACCATTCAGCTTTCGACCGAAACGACTTTTTTGAACACCGCCCCATTGCTTGAAGAAAAACGGGACATTCCGCGATCTGCACTGTTCTCGTATTTTCAACACCCACTGTTTACTCATTGGCCGCGCGCCAGGCCCGCTTTCTCCGCCAACGATTACCCAGTTAATCGCGCATAGGTTCATTTTTCCCAGGTCTTCGAGCAGCGGCTCGCAAGAAAGGAACTTTATCTGAGCTCCAGATTTTCGAAGATCATCAATCCGCGGCAAACCGTGTTTGCGGTTCTCGACGCTGACGCCCCACCAAATATGCGCGGTTTTCGCGGCATTATTCAATCGGCTCTTCAGCAGTTCGCACATTCGCCGCGATCGCTTTGTCAGAATTTGGTACGTGTGCCAATCCGCGCAAAGCATCACGTCGACGATTTTGGATATGTAATCATCGGGAACGCTTGGATGAAACAGATCACTCATTGAGTTTACGAAAACGCGTTTCGGCGACGTCCAGCGAAAAGGATCTAGAAGTTTGTCGGCTGCGAGCCTTAAATCGAAACCGAATTCGAACGGATGGCCGCGAACACCGCGAAACCGCTCAGCGAACGTTTCCGCGTAACAGTGCTTGCACCCTGGGGAAATCTTCGTGCAACCCCGAACGGGATTCCATGTTGCATCGGTCCATTCAATTTTTGAGTAATCGCTCATTTATGTTCACGTGAACATTTTAGCTGATCAGCCCTTGAGCGCAACATCGAACGGCGCGCCAGTCTTTGCGCGGATGTCGTCCACCGTAACGCCAGGATGCAATTCAATGAGAACGAGGCCACCGCCTTGCTTCACCTCGAACACGCATAGGTTGGTGATGATCAGGTTGACGACTCCCAAGCCAGTGATGGGCAGCGTGCATTGTTTCAAAATTTTTGGGGTGCCGTCCTTCGAGGTGTGCTCCATCACCGCGACGACGCGCTTCACCCCGGCGACCAGATCCATCGCGCCACCTGGTCCTTTGACCATCTTGCCGGGAATCATCCAGTTTGCGATGTCGCCTTTGTCCGTCACTTCGAACGCGCCAAGAATAGCAAGATCGATGTGGCCGCCACGAATCATCGTGAATGAATCGGCGCTGGAGAAAAAAGCCGAGCCAGGCATCGTCGTGATGGTTTGTTTGCCGGCGTTGATCAAGTCGGCGTCCACTTCATCCTCAGTTGGGAACGGGCCGATGCCAAGCAGGCCATTCTCGGACTGCAACGTAACGTTCATGCCTTTGGGGATGTAGTTCGCCACCAGCGTCGGGATGCCGATGCCGAGATTGACGTAGTAACCGTCGCGCAACTCCTGCGCAGCGCGCTTCGCCATCAACTCGCGAATCGGAGTTTCTTTTTTTGCGGTCGTGCTGCCTTGTACGGTGCGGAACTCAATCCGTTTTTCGTACTTTTCTCCCTGGATGATGCGGTCGACGAAAATGCCAGGCGTGTGGATCTGGTCGGGATCAAGCTCGCCAATCTCGACGAGTTGCTCCACCTCAGCGACGCAGACTTTGCCGCAGCTGGCGATCATCGGATTAAAGTTCCGCGAGGTTTTCCGGAAAATGAGGTTACCGGACTTGTCGCCCTTCCACGCCTTCACGAGCGAAAGCTCGGCCGTGATGCCGGGTTCGAGGACGTATTCCTTGCCGTCGAAAACTTTGGTTTCCTTGCCCTCAGTCAGTTTGGTGCCGAAGCCGGTGCGCGTGTAGAAT
>DATASP010000161.1:0-4180 GCA_036269155.1 Candidatus Udaeobacter sp. | reverse complement strand
GGAGCACCTGGCGAAGCGCGGCTTCGGCGACATCGAAGTAAACATGACAGGCGGTTACGATCCCACCAGCACATCCGCCGATTCCGCACTCATCAAGGCGCAGGTCGCGACCTATAAAGAATTCGGAATCGATCCGCTGTTGTGGCCGCGCAACGCCGGCTCGTATCCTGGCTACGTCTTTACAGGTCGGCCGCTGGACCTCGCGGCGGGACATTTTGGGCTAGGTCACGGCAGCGGCGCACATGCACCGGACGAGTATTACGTCATCGAATCTGCGAATCCGAAGATTCAAGGATTCGACGGCGCGGTGATGTCTTTCGTTGAATACCTGTACGAACTCGCAAAGTGAGCATGAGGATCGCCGCCGACGCCCGTTTTGCGGAGACGCTGCCTGAAAACGCCGAGATGAACTCGCTGTAGCGGCAGCCGTGTCGGCTGCAACTGCGGTTTGCAAATTGACATCGATGAATCAGTGCATCACTGTATCAAACGATGAGAACAACCGTGACTCTGGATGACGAAGCATACGAAGCTGCCGTTACCCTCGCTAAAACTTCGGGCAAGCGTTTGGGCCAGGTTATTTCCGATCTGATCCGACGCGCCGTGCAAAAGCCGCAAGGCCATGCAATCAGAGGCGGCAAGCGCTTTCCCACGTTCGAGGTCCCACCTGGCGCACCTATGATCTCCCTCAAGGCCATTCGGCGGGCTTGGGAAGAGGAATGAAATTATTTCTGCTGGACGCAAACGTCTTACTCGCGCTCGCCTGGCCAAACCATCCATTTCATCACCCCGCCGTTGTTCGTCTTGCCCGACGTGAGCACCGCCGTTGGGCCACGTGCTTGCTGACTCAAGCAGCTTTCGTCCGACTTTCCAGCAATCCCGCGGTAATTCCTTGGGCGAAGTCTCCTGCCGAGGCTGGTGAGATGCTCCGCAGATTGATCAGCGACGCGGACCATGTATTTCTTGAAGCTAGAAGCAAGCAATTCGCCCGATTGCAGGAATTGCTTGCCCGATGTCACGGTCACAACCAGGTAAATGACGCATTCCTGATTTGGGTGGCACTATCTCACGGAGCAAGCGTGTTGACTTTCGATGCACCGCTGCGCCATCTGGCTCCTAAGTCCGAATTGGTAGAGATCATCGATTGAGAGACAAACGGCCAAGGCGAGTCCTCTTCGGTTATGATCCCACCAGCACATCCGCTGTTTCCGCGCTGATCAAGGCGCAGGTCTCTCGGTTCGCAACCAGCACCTGGAGAACTGGGCCACGGGTCCGCACAAGGACGGATTCGTCCTGCGTCGAACCGGTGTCTACAACCTGTGAAACCACGCCTACACCAATTTGGCGTCGAGATTGATCTGCGTGCCGCCGAGGGCGACTGAGACGGGGCAGGTCTTTTTGGTCAACTCGGCCTGCTCGCGAAATTTCCCTTCGTCGATTCCCGGTACCTCCGCTTCAGTCTTGAGATCGATCGTCGTGATTTTTGGACCGCCGCCAACCATTTCCAGTTTCACGGTCGCGGTCGTGCTGATTCGCTTCGCCGGATGACCTGCCTTTTCCAGATTTGCCGAGAGCGCCATTGAGTAACAGCCTGCCTCGGCAGCGCCGATGAGTTCCTCCGGATTGGTCCCCTTGCCTTCCTCGAATCGCGACGAAAATGAATACGGACCTTCGAACGCGCCGCTCCCAAGTTTCATCGTCCCTTTTCCCTGCTTCAGAGTTCCATCCCACACTGCCGATCCAGTTCGTGTTGCCATTGCTTTATCTCCTTTATTTGTTGCTGATTACGATTCTGCCGAACACAGGCGAACGCAATTTCTTTTCAGCCTAACGAACTCACGCTGGTTTCGCTGCTGCGACGTCAACAGCAGTACCAGCCTCTGAACGGTGCTGAGCATCCGCCAGGGCGCGTTGTTTGCGAGCCAGCCAAACGCTCAACGCGCACCATGCAGCAATGATTGGCACAGCAATGAAACTGATCGTGTTCAAGCTCAGGCCCACGACGTGGAGCGCTTTATACGACCAGGCGCCGACTATATCGCCGAGACGATAACCGAATGTGTCGATCACGCTTTTCGCTTTATATTTGTCTTCGCGCCGCAAGACGGTGAACAAAATCTCGCGCGCCGGACGAAGCAACGCGAAGCCGGTTGAACGCCGCACCACCTGAAAAATCGCGAGTACAAGCAGAATTGGCGCATAACCGATCGCGAGAAAACCGAGCCCGCTTAGCGCCGGCATGAGCACGAGGGTAAAGCCCACGCCGAACCATTTTAGCAGACGACTCGTCAAGCAAAGTTGAATCAATACAGTGAGCGTGTTGACCGAGAAATCCATTTTGCCGAAGAATGCAGTGCGGGCCGACTTATCCGCCAACTCATGTCCCGTGAGGTCCGCCTGTTGAAAATACGCCCATGTGTTTGTCAGCGTGTAAATGAAGATGAAAAGGATGAGCGCGAACAAGTACGGCGAACGTGCAATGTGCGTGACGCTGTCCCAAATATTTCCGCCGATTGGTTTTTCGGCAGTCGCAGCTTCAGCGTGCTCGCGAAATTCCGCTGGAAAAAAACGGACGCATTGCGCCGCGATTTCGAACATCGCCGCTGACATGAGGCAGAAAACGCCTGTGCTGAATCGATCGACCAGAAACGTCGGGACGAGCGGACCGAGGATCGCGCCCAACGAACCGCCCACCGCGATGAAACCAAAGAGGCGCTTGCCTTGTTCGGCGGTAAATAGGTCGGTCATGAAGGCCCAAAAAAGCGTGGTCGCGAAAAGATTGAAGACGCTAACCCAGACGAAAAACGAGCGCCCCAATAACCATTGCCAGTTCGCCGGCACGAAGCGCATGAGAATGAAAAAGATGAAAAGATTAGCGATCGCAAAACGGTAGGCGATCGGCAGAAATTTGCGGCGCGACATGCGAGATACGATGGCGGCGAAAAGCGCGTTCGCGATGAGCATGCCTATGAGTGTGGCCGTGTACATCCAAGGCAAATTTTCCACGCCGCTGGTCGCACCGATTTCTTCGCGAATTGGCCGCAGAATGTAGTAACCGGCAAGCACAACGAAGTTGAAAACGAAGGCAAGCCAAAGCGCGCGGAGCTCGTCCGGCTTAACATCAACAATTTTGGAGAAAAGTTTTTGCATGCTGTAGCCGCGGCCCTGCGGGCCGCGCGCACGCGTCGCACAGCGACGCGGCTACAATTTCTTCTTCCACGCGGCTAGAACTTCGGTTTCGCGGTCCGGCGAGAGACCAGCTTTCGGATGCGCTTGCCGATCTTGCGGGAGCGATTTGAACCAGGCGAGTGTGTCGCGCGCAGTTTCGGCGAGCGGCCGGAATGTCAGCCCTTTGTTCAGAGCGCGATCGATTGTTGCGAGAGCAAGTCCGCTGTCCTTGCCGGTCCACACAGGCATATCGGACCACGGTTCCACTTTTTGCTGCGTGAGAAAATCTTCCGCTATCCACGTGAACGTGGCATTTGATTTCAGTGCGGCTTTGATCCCATCAAGCATTCCGCTGATGCCTAGCGGTTTGGCTGGGCCGGTTGCATTGTAAATTCCGGTTTCGCGGTTTTCGGCCATGCGGATCGTCCATTCGGCAAGATCTCGTGCGTCGATGAATTGCACCGGATCGTTGGGCGAGCCGGGCGCAAGTACTTCACCTGCACGATCTATCCGCACGGGCCAATAAGTGAAGCGATCGCTCTCGTCTCGCGGGCCGACGATGAGCCCCGGCCGAATAATCAGCGTTTTACCGGGAAACCATTTCTCGGCTTCTTTTTCCGAGAGTGCTTTGAGCGGACCATAGGTTTTGTAACCGCCTGCCTTCATCGCCTCGAGCGTCTCCTTGTACGGATCGGCGCCTTCATATTTTTCCAGTGGCGCGTTTTCGTCCGGGCCGGTTTTCACATCGCCATAAACAGAAATCGTCGAGATAAACACGTAATTTTCGACATTTCCTTTTAGAATTTGCGCAGCATCACGGACCCATGATGGCAGTGTCGTCGGATTATCGATCACTACATCCCATTGTCGTCCTTTCAGCGCATCGAGTTTGCCATTGCGATCGCCAACGAGTTGTTCGACTTCGTTCGGCAATTCGCCCGGATGCGTCTTGCCGCGGTTGAAAGTCGTCACCTTGTGCCCCCGGCTGAGCGCGTACCGCACCTGATATGGA